>JADGOG010000202.1 GCA_017883065.1 Acidimicrobiales bacterium
GACCGTCCACGCGAAGGTCGATCCCCACACCAAGGCGATCAGGGCGAGCCCGAACCAGCCACGCCACGAGCCCGGGCGCACCTTCGCCCTGCCGGACCTCGGCGCCAGCGTGGCCGTGACATAGCCGAGACCGGCCGCGGCCACGCCGACCACGACGGCAGCGGCCATCGTGGGTCCTCCATCGATCCGATGCGCCGGGGTCAGGCACTGCACCATGCGATGTGGGATGACGCCGCGCAGATAGGACCGCTCGGATGCCAGCGCCCGGTCCTGACCCACCAGGCGGGCCACCACAGCTTTGGAGCGACCCTCTTGGTAGCACCGCCGACCGAAGTAACGCCACGTCGCACGGGTCGTCGGTACCTGGTGTGTGACCCGTGCGGACGGCTCGTAGATGAGGTGACCCCCGTCCTGTCCGGCCATCCGGATGCAGAGCTCTGTCTCCTCGCAGCCGCTGGCGTCCGCCCCCACGCGTCCCAGCTGTGCGTCGAAGCCGCCCGACGCCACCAGGGCGTCGCGCCGGAACGACATGTTCGTCCCGATGAAGTTGCGGACGGGGGCCCTCGCCTCCGGCATCCCGTGGTAGGAGCAGCCGACCACCCAGTCGAATTCGGGTGGGAACCAGCGGGGCCGTTCCTCGTCCCAGCTCGGGGCCACCGACCCGCCCGCTCCGAGCACGTTCCCATCCCGGTACGTCTCGACGAGATGCGACAGCCATCCGGGCTCTGCCCTGGCATCGTCGTCGAGGAAAGCCACGACGTCGCCGGTCGCCACGGCCACGCCGGCGTTCCGCGCTCCGGACAGCCCCTTCCGACCGGTGTTGACGGTCACCTTGATCCCCGAGATCTCGCGGCGGACGCGGTCCAGCAGCACCTCGTTGTGGTCGATCACGACGATGACCTCGGGCGTGGGCGGGTCCTGCAGCTGCACGGAGCGGACCCCCGCGACGAGATCGTCCCATCGGGCTTCGGTGTAGGCACAGATCACCACCGAGACAGTGGCCGCCCGTTCGGTGTCGAGCGCGGTGAGAACCATGATTGCGCCGACCCCCGCGGTCAGCGCGCCTCAGGACGTCGCAGGCGTGCCCTGCTGAGGGCGTACGCGAGCGGACCGTACAGCAGACCCCGGTATTCGAGGCGAGTGAGAGGGCGAGGCCACGAATCCGGGCGAACACGCATGCCGTCGCCGCGGCCACGGAAATGGGCCAGCCCTGCCGGAGCGCGGCGCACCATCGGCACTAGAGCTCGGTGTTCGTGCACCACGGCGCTGGTCAGGTACGCGCCGAGGCCGACGCCGTAGTCGTAGGCCTGTCGGCGCACAGCGGCGGGATCGCGGTGATGGTGGTGGCGGACCAACGCACCCGGCCGGTAGGCGAGTGTCCGACCCGACTCAACGACCTGGAACAGCGCGAGAAGATCGTCGCCTCCGCGCGCCGGTGTTCCCACGCCGGTTGCAGGGTCGAAGCCGCCAATGTCGCGAAGCCACGCAGTGTCGAACGCCATGTTGGCTCCCGAGCCGAACTTGCCGGCGGCAAAGGGGAACAGCACGTCATCGGGTCGGTTCGGGCCGAGGTCGTACAGACGGGCTTCGAACCCCTTGCCGAACCGACCGTGGACCTCGAGCATCACCTGTGCCGGAGTGTCGAGCTCAGCCGCCAGGATCAATCCGGTTGCCCCCGCCACCCGCGTGTCGGCGACAAACGGGGCCACGAGCTCGCTCAGCCAGTGCCGGTCCACGGCGACGTCGTCGTCGGTGAACGCCACGATCGACCCGGTCGCAGCGGAGAGCCCACGATTGTGGGCGGCGCCGAGTCCCCGCCGGTTCTCGCGGAGGTAGGTGATCTTGCCGGACGCCGCCCCCCGGGCCGCCACCAGTTCGGCCGTTTCCGAGGTGGTCGGGTCGTTGTCGACGACCACGACGTCGAACGCGGGATAGTCGAGTGCCAAGACGGTGTCGAGACACGCGTCGAGTCGCTCCGGCCGGTTGCGCGTGGCGATGATGACGGTCACCGATCTCCCGGCGGCCAGGGTGCGTGACCGTTCGTCGAGGCACGCGGGATCGTCCAGTGCGGCTCCACCGGTCCAGAGATCGAGCGAGGCCGGATCGAGCCCATCTGCGAGCAGGTGCCGGTCGATCGACTCGGCCAGAACGGCCCGCGTCACTGTGGTCCACTCGAGCTCGGGATCCTCGGCGTCGTCGGCCAGGACGAGGTATCCGATCGGGTGGGAGTGCAGCCTCGCCAGCAGGAACAGCGTCCGACCCGAGCGAGGTGATCCCACCGTGCGACGCAAGGTCGCCAGGCCGTCGGTGAGCTCGACGTCGGCTACCCCGACAGGCCCGCCGACGAGCAGGTCAAAGAGCTCGCCGCTGGCAGGCACGAGGGCGACCGGAGTCATGACGCGGCACCGTGTGCCTCCAGGTCCGGGCTTCCTCTCCCGCCCCTCCCCGCCTTCATCGTCCCGCCGGGTTCGCGCTTCGCCCTCTCCTTCTCGTGGAACAGAGCCCGCAGGACTCTCATCCCGTCCTTGAACGTATGAAGGTTCGAGACCCCGGTTCGACGGGGGAGCTCCATGCTGGGCACCTCGGTCACGCGCAGACCCACCAGCACGGCGCGTGCGGTGATCTCCGTCTCGATCTCGAAACCGGTGGACCTGAGATCCAGCTGGTCGAGGAACTGGCGACGGAAGGCAAAGAACCCGTAACAGAGATCGGTGAGCTGGGTCCGGTACAGATGGTTCGCCAACATCACCAGGCCCCGGTTGCCCGCCCGCCGGAGGGGCGTGATGTCGAGAGACCCTCCTCCGACGATGAAGCGGGATCCCTTCACGAAGTCGAAGCCGTGTTCAAGCAGGTAGAGCAGGTTCGTGATCTCACTGGGCGACATGGAGCCGTCCGCGTCCATGGCGACGACGATGTCTCCCTGGGCGGCGGCGAACCCGGCCCGCAGGGCATTGCCCTTGCCTGGTAGGGACTCTTCGATGATGCGTATGTCGGGGATGCACGAGGCGGCCATCGTCTCCGTCACATCGGACGAACGGTCCACAAGGATGACCTCGCTGACGGCATCGGGTACGTGATCGAGCACGGTTGCGAGGTTGCGCGCTTCGTTCATGGTGGGGATCACCAGGCTGACGGTGTCCACGCGTGGCGGGCGGCGCGTCGTGGTGCGCCGTTCGGCCCATCGCGGCAGTCCGATTTCGCCGTGTTCGGTGACCGGACTCAGTACGGACCGATTGGGAGATCGGCGCTCCACGTAATCCGAATCCCTCTGGTGGGAGGTACCCATGGGCTTTCCTTGCCTAGTTCGCTGGTGAGAATGGCCTCGATCGGAGTGTTCGGTCCTCCCGCGCTTGCGTTTCGTCCCGATGGCGCACTCCTTGAGCGCCGTCAGGACTTCTTCTGGAGTTATCGGACGTCCGAGGCTGGAACTGAAGCTGATTGGGGGAGCCCGCCGTGTGACGGAACCGGTGTCCGATCCGGCAGCCTTCAGCCCTCCTGGGCGCACCCTCACCGCTGATCCGGGATCTGCCGGCCCGGCAGGTCAAGCGG
>JADGOG010000203.1 GCA_017883065.1 Acidimicrobiales bacterium
ACGACGGTGGTCCGCGCCTTCCGCATCCGCGTCTCGAGGTACCCGAACTCACGGTCGCCATGCGCCGACTGGTTGAGGTTCATGAAGTCCATGTCGATCTCCGCCCAGGGGAGATCGCGGTTGAACTGCGTGTGAAGGTGCAGGAGGGGCTTCTGGAGCGCCACAAGCCCGGCGATCCACATCCGTGCGGGCGAGAAGGTGTGCATCCAGGCGATGACCCCGACGCAGGTCGGCGAGCTCGTCGCCTCCAGGCAGACTTCGCGGATTGACTCCGGGGTGGTGACCACGGGCTTGGCGACGACGCGCACCGGGATCGCCGCCGCCTCATCGAGCGCGCGGGCGATGCGTCGAGCGTGGTCCTCAACGACCCGGAGCACGTCCGCCCCGTACAGATGCTGGCTGCCTGTGACGAACCAGACCTCGCGTTCAGCGAGCGCCTTCATCGGGTCTCCTCGTCCTATGGCACAGGCCCGTGCCCGCTTCGCCGGGCTGTCCCCGGTCCACGCAACGGCGCACTCGAGTGTATGCACTCGAGTGCGGCCACGTCAAGGATTCGCGCGATGGTCGACGGTCCGCGATCCATTGTCGACGGCATGCTGACGTACGGCTCTTCAGGGAAAGCGAGGCGGGCGGACGCAGACCTCCCCGGTCCGAACGGGCGTGGACGGATGGGCGCCAGCTGCCGGGGCGGGCCGTGCGAGGGCCAGTCGACGGCGCGGCTTGTGCTCACGAACCGCACAATAATCGGTGCCTTCACCGCTCAGTCGGCCGTGCTCAGGGCCGCCGACCCTACGCCGCATAGGCCCCAGCGGCTCCCAAAGCACGTGCGCTGCCGCTGCGCTACACCCCGACGGATTCGTGCTCGCGAAACGCATGTGCTTGCGAGCGACGTGGTGAAGCGTAGCCTACACCGCTCCAATCCCATGAACCCATCGCCGCCGGATCGGCGGGCTGGGTGCGGACCAGATCGACTCGTTCTCCGTGCCCGTCCGGCCGTCCCGCTTGATCAGGGGAATCAGCGCGGCCAGTGCTGTCGCATCCCCCTCGGCATCTGCTGTACCTGCCCGAGGAGCTGTGCGGAGGCATCGACATGCGTTAGGCGTCCCACGAGGCTGCAACCTCGAGAGCCGACCGCCTTGCCGTGCCAGACGACCATCGAGGGCCCCATCGGCGGGGCCCTCGATAGCGACATCGAGAACCGACAGGGCGACGGCCCTCGGGTGCAGGTCTCTCGATGCGCAACAGGATCTCGGCACTCGTAACTCCCGATCCCCCCTCAGTGGCCGCCACCAAACCAGTACCACCCGTCCCAATACCACGGGTTGAACTGAGCGGTCGTCGTGACCTTCACGATGAGATGGAACTGGGCCAGGCGTCCCGTCCCCCTATTGAAGGTGCATCTCGCCGGAAGGGACGGATCACCGTAGCCGACGAGGCTCCCGATGGCGCAATGGCCCGTGGCAGTCCCGTTCTTGACGGTGATGACGGCCGTAAGGTGGTTGGCATCCGGGCCGCTGTAGGTGATCTCGGTTCCCGCCGGGATCGCCTTGAAGCTGGAGGATGTGACAACACAGTGCGTCGCGGTGTCGCACACCTTTTCCAGATGGAATGCCGGCGAGGCCGCCGAGACCGACGGGACGAGGGCGATGAGTGCCACGATCGTGCCGGCCATCACCATTACCCTGCGGAGTGAACGCATCTCTGACCCCTTCTCCTCTTCCTGATTCGTCGAGGCCGCACGGCGTGCCTCGCTGACCAGAGGACTGTCCCGCCGCAAAGGGCGCACACACGACGGGACCTGTCACACGAAGACCGGTATTTCGTCACCGGTCGGCTGTCCGGTTCCGGACATCGAAGTCACGAGACGCCGACCACGGATCCAGGCGGCCCTCCACCAATCCCCGTTTCCCCGTAGCCGCGGGCCCTGCCCCCGCGTACCGTTCGCGGCATGCTCACGTGTCCCGCCTGCGGGAGGACGAGCCCGGCGGAGGCGTCGTTCTGCATGGGCTGCGGGGTACCGCTCGGGGCGACGGCCTCCTCGCGCGAGGTGCGCAAGACGGTCACGGCCCTCTTCTGCGACCTCGTGGAGAGCACGACCCTCGGCGAGACCCACGACCCCGAGGTCCTGCGGCCCTTCCTCGAGCAGTACTTCGCCGTGGCCCGGGGAGCGGTCGAGCGCCACGGCGGACGGGTCGAGAAGTTCATCGGGGACGCGGTCTCGGCAGTCTTCGGCCTCCCGGTCGCCCACGAGGACGATGCCCTGCGGGCGGTCCGGGCCGCGGTCGAGATCCAGGTACGCCTCGTCGAGCTCGCAGCGGGCTCAGCCTTCCCGGTCGCGGTCCGGATCGGGATCACCACGGGCGAGGTCCTCGTCCCCGGCGACGGGACGCCGCTCATCGGGGACGCCACGCGGACCATGCCGGGGCTGTTCGGCGTACCTGACCCGGACTATGCTCGCGTCGTGGCCACTGATCACCCCGAGCCTCCCACCGACGAGCCGGACCTGCCCGGTGGACCGCTCAACGCCGCATTCGGCGGCGGCCGCCGGCAGCACCTGCGCCTGGGCACGATCCTGTTCACGGAGGGGGACGCCTCCAACCGGGTAGTTCTCCTCGTTTCGGGTCGGGTAAAGGTCTCGTCCGTGTCTGAGGACGGCCGCGAGACGATTCTGGGGTTCCGCGGCGCCGGCGACGTGCTCGGCGAGCTCGCCGCCATCGACGGCAAGGATCACCTCGCGACCGTCACGGTTGTCCAGGAAGGGGAGGCGCTCGTCATCCCTGGCGAACGATTCGTCGCTGCACTGGCGGAGCAGCCGGGGCTTGCGCTGGTCCTGCTGCGTTCGATCGTGGGCCGGCTTCGCGACGCCGACCGAAAGCGGGCGGAGTTCACCGCGCTCGACGTGGTGGGACGAGTCGCCCACCGACTGGTGGAACTCGCGGAGCGGTACGGCGAACCGGCCGAGGACGGGATCAGGATCACCCTGCTCATCTCGCAACGGGAGCTGGCTGGCTGGGTCGGCTCCTCGCGGGAGGCAGTGAACAAGGCCCTCCGACAGCTCGAGCACCGCCGCCTCATCGCCGCAGAGCGGCGCCACCTCGTCGTGCTGGACCTCGACGGACTACGCGGGCGCGTCAGCTAAGCGGCCGGGACTCCGGGCGGCCACACAATTGACAGCCGGCAAGAAGCCGGCGACCAGGTCTCCGGCTCCTCGACACGGTGGCTATCCGGCCCCCGGGGATGCGGGGCAACCCACCCAATGGCCGGTCTCGGCGGATTAGCTCACTTCCCGGAGCGGTAGTAGAAGCCGTCCCAGTGATAGGCGGTCGGCGATTCCGACGAACCGTGGATGACGGCATGGAAACCCGCCAGCGTCCCGGTTCCCTTCCAGAACGTGCACATGCCGATCCCGGTGTGGAGGTCGACCATGCAGTACCCGGTCGCGGTGTTCTTTGGGCTGGCCTTGATGATCACCGTGCTGCTCAGGAAGACCGAGCTGCTGATCACCGGGCCGTAGTAGACGACCCGGGTCCCCTTGGG
>JADGOG010000111.1 GCA_017883065.1 Acidimicrobiales bacterium
GTCGCATTCCTGCGCCGGCGTTCGCGATGCCCGATCGATTCTCCGACGGTCCGCTGCGAACTTCGCGAGGGTCCACAATGGACGGATGCGTCGATTCGTACTCACCGTTACCTGTCCGGACCGCACCGGCATCGTGGCCGCAGTGACCGGCTTCATCGCCGCCCACGGAGGGTGGGTGGTGGAGGCCGCCCAGCACGGCGACTTGACCACCGGTCAATTCTTTCAGCGGATCGAGGTGCTCGCCGAGGGACTTCCGTTCGGTCCGGAGGAGTTCGCCCACCGTTTCGCCGATGTCGCCCGGGAGTTGCGGCTGGAATGGCACCTGAGCGACACCGACGTGAACAAGCGGGTGGTGATCCTGGTCAGCCGTGAGGACCACTGTCTGGCCGACCTGCTCCACCGGTGGCGCAGCGGTGACTTGGCCTGCGACATCCCACTGGTGATCTCCAACCATCCCGACCTACGGGCGTTGGTCGAGTGGCACGGCATCGAGTTCCGCCACGTGCCCTTCGGCCCTGACCGGAGGGCCGAGGCGTTCGCCGAGGTGGCCGACAACTTCGACGAAGTCGCCGGGGACGTGATGGTGCTGGCCCGGTTCATGCAGATCCTGCCGGCGGACCTGTGCGCCCGCTACGCCGGTCGGATCATCAACATCCACCACAGCTTCCTTCCGTCGTTTGCCGGCGCCCGCCCCTACCACCAGGCGTTCGAACGGGGTGTGAAGTTGATCGGGGCGACATGCCACTACGTGACGGCGGAACTCGACGCCGGGCCGATCATCGAGCAGGACACCATCCGCATCGACCACGGCGACACCGTGGAAGAGCTCCTTCGGATCGGGCGAGACATCGAGCGCTCGGTCCTGGTGCGCGGGTTGCGCTGGCACCTCGAGGACCGGGTCCTGGTCAACGGCAGCCGGACGGTGGTCTTCGCCTGATTCCCTTCCGCGAGGCGTGGGAGCGGCTCGCGGATCGGGGCGGGGGAGTGTCGGCGCTGTCGGACCTGGTTGGATCGGGTGCGACCGGACGGCGATGTGGTCCCTGGCCCTAGTCGGCAGCCTCGGCCAGTGCCTCACCCAGCGTGGGGTGCACAAGCATCGACTCGACGATGTCGGCCACCCGGAGTCGACCGGTCACCGCCACCGCCAGCACCGAGATGAGTTCGGACGCGTTCCGGCCCACGATGGATCCTCCGAGCACGATGCCGGTGGCCGGATCGGTGATGATCTTGACGAAACCTCGGGAGTCGTTGTCGATCAAGGCCCGCGCACTGGCGGCGAAGGGGACCTTGGTCACCCGGATCTTGCGACCTTCGGCGAATGCGTCTGCTTCGGCCAGGCCGACATCGGCGATCTCCGGTTCGGTGAAGATGGCAGAGGGGGCGCTTTCGTAGTTGGGGTGCCGATGCGAGGCGGTGTGGCCTCGCACCACGTACTCGGCCACCTGGCGTCCCTGCATGGAGGCCACTGAGGAGAGCGGCAGTTTTCCGGACAGGTCACCGGCGGCGAAGATGTGGGGCAGGTTGGTCTGACAGTGCCGGTTGATGGTCACGTATCCTCCGGCTCCCATCTCGACCCCCGCCTCTCCGAGCCCGAGACCTTCCGAGTTGGGGACCGAGCCGATGGCCAACAGGGCATGGGAGCCGGCAACCGCCCGCCCATCGTCACAGCGCACGATCACGCCCTCCGGTGTCCGGTCCACCCCGACCGCCCTCGCCCCTTTGAGGAGATGGACCCCGCGGACCGAGAAGTCCGCCTCGAGGACGGCGGCCACCTCGGGGTCCTTCTGCGGCAGCACCTGCTGGCGGCTCACGATCAAGGTCACTTCGCACCCCAGAGAGCGGAAGAGGTGGACGAACTCGACACCGGTGACGCCGGACCCGATGACCACGACGTGTTCGGGGAGGACTCTTGGTGGGTACGCGTCCTGGGTGGCGAGAATACGATCGCCGTCGAGCGCCGCCCACCCGGGGACCCGGGGTCGGCTCCCGGTGCTGAGCAGGATGGCGTCGGCCTCGAACGTCCGCTCACCATCGGCGGTGGAGGCCACCACCATGTGGCTGTCGACCATCCGGGCGGTGCCTCGGACCACCTCGACCTGCTGGCTCTGGAGGATCTTCTCCTTGGCGTGCTCGAGGTCACCCACGATCCTGGCGATCCGTTGGCGGATCAACTCGAGGTCGAGGGCGCCCTCGTCGGCCACCACCCCCATCCCGTCGATCCTGCGGAGGTACGACATGGCCCCACCGGTGGCGATCATCGCCTTGGAAGGTATGCAGTCCCACAGATTGGCGGCACCACCGATGACGTCGCGCTCGATGAGTGTCACCTCGACGCCCAGCATGGCCGCATGAGTCGCCGCCTGATTGCCGGCCGGACCTCCACCGATGATCACGAACTTCATCGCCTCAGGCTACGACGCCCTACGGCGTTCCGACCCGGATGTGATGAGAGAACTCTCATGCGTGACTCACGGGCGACTTAGGAAGCGCCGTCATAGTCAACGGTGAGCAGGAGGAAACCGTCCTTCGGCTCAGAGGAGGAACCATGGTTCGCAGGTCCAGCTCAATCAAGAAATGGGTGCTCAGCGCCGCGATGGTCGGCGGAGTAGCCACCGGGGTCGTCACCGCCGCCGGAGCATCGACGTCCAGCGGGGCGGTTTCTCAGAACCCGACCGCAGCCGAAGCCCAGCAACTTCACGACCAGGTCCTCTCCCTGACACACCAGGAGGAGAGTCTCTCCTCGACCCTCCTGGCGCGTCATCAGCGCTCGGCCACAGAGTCGGTGACGAGCACCACGACCGGGGGGCAGCCCTCCGAGACCGTCACGACCGAAAGTGCCAAGCCAGCCGAGTCGACGCCACCGACTGAGCCGACCCCGACCACAGCCGTCGGCACGTCGACCGTCCCCCCGGTGAAGGACGCCGACGGACCGCCGAAGACCGGCACCGGCAGCGGGCCTACGACGGAGCCCACGGAGTCCTCGTCGACCGAGCCTCCCGAATCCACCACCACCTCGACCACCGGGCCGGTCACCAGCACCAGCACCACGGCCCCGGGTCATGGCGGGGGACGCGACGGTGGAGGTAGCGGCGGTGACTGACCGCCGTCCTCTGGCACGGTCCGGTCCGCCGCGGAAGAAGAAGGGGGCGGTGTCCTCGGCGGTGGTCGCCGCCGCAACCGTCGGCGTCACCGGGCTCACCCTCAACTGGGCGCTCCAGACCACGCCGGCTTCATCGTCAGTGGCCAGCTCCGGGTCCGCGTCGGAGACGGCACGCCAGGTGGCCTCAGATCAACAGGCCATCGCCAAACTCCGGGCGTCGATCGCGGCAACCTCCCAGCAACTCAAGTCCCTGGACAGCGCCGCGCCGGGGACCACCACCACCACCGGTCCTGCCGGTGCGGCTCCCGCTCCGGGAGCCGCACCGAGCGGCGCCGGCAGTGCGTCCGGTGCCCCATCATCGGGTGCGGGACAGGCGACGCCGTCGGGAATCTCCGGTGGTGGCGGTCCGGCACCTACCGCCAGCGTGGCGGCGAGCCCGCCACCGTCCGCCCCGGCTCCGGCTCCGGCCCCGGTTGCCGCCCCGGCCCCGGTTGCCGCCCCGGCCCCGGTTGCGGCTCCGGCACCGGTGGTCGCCAAGCCTCCACCGGTCACTGCGACGACAGGGGCGTCTCCTGCAAAGCCTTGAGCAGCTCCCCGACGAGCGCACGGGTCGGGTCATCGGCACGGTCCGGGCCATGGCCTCGGACATCACCGTCCACGGTCGCGTCGATGATGACGACCGCCAGACGACACCGGCGCTGGAGCGCGCCCTGCGGGTGTTCTCCACCGTGGACACCACGTGTACCCGCTTCGTCCCGACCAGTCCGCTTATGGTGACGAACGCCCGTCCGGATCGCTGGCACCGGGTCCCCCAGACGCTCTTTCGAGCTGTCGTCGAGGCCCACCTCTCCTACCAGCGGACCCACGGTCGATTCGATCCGCGCGTGCTCCAGGACCTTCTCCGGCTCGGCTACGACGGCAACCTGGCCTTCGGCGATGTCGAAGCGGTCACTCCCTTCCGTTCCGGCATACGTCGGCCCCTCGGACCGTGGCGACCGAGGTTCCGTGGTGGTCCGCACCCCGAGCTCCACCTCGGTGGGATACCCATCGAGCTCGGGGGGATCGGCAAGGGTCTCGCCGTGCGCTGGGCGTCCGAGCTGCTCAAGACGGAACGTGATTCCTTCCTGATCGAGGCAGGTGGGGACTGTGCCGCGGTGGGCGTCGGACCCGATGGCGGAGGGTGGCGGGTCGGGGTCGAGCATCCCGGCTCTGCGTCCGGTCCCTTGGCCGTACTCGAGCTGGTCGACGCGGCCTGCGCCACATCCTCCACCCGGATCCGCCACTGGAGGTCAGGGGACGCCGACGTGCACCACCTGATCGATCCCCGATCGGGCGCGTCCGGTGGTCAGGGGCTGCTGTCGGTGACCGTGGTGGCCGACGACCCGGCGGACGCCGAGGTGACGAGCAAGACACTCTTTCTCGAGGGCCGGAAGGACATCGCCGCCGAAGCCCGTCGGCGCAACATCGCAGCCCTGTGGGTGGATACCGAGGGACGTGTGGGGGAGAGCCCTCGTCTGGCTCCCCACGTGATCTGGCGAGCGGCATGACTACGCGAACCGAGTCGGTCGGCCGAGGAGCGGGAGCACCACCTCGAACGGTTCCCCCGATTCCCGTCCCCGAGATGTGGTCTCCGGACCTACCGGGCCACCGTGCGGACCTCTCCGGCGGTACCGATGGAGACCAGCTGTTCGAAGAGCCGGAAGCTGCATCCCGATCACCGCTGCGCGACATGCTCCTGTTCGGGTTGGTCCTCGGCGTGTCTCTCGGGCTCGGCTATGTGATCGCCTCCCGGAGTGGCTCCCTGCTCCACAACAAGATGCTGCCGTGGATCATGGGACGGACCATGGGGGTCGCCGCGTACCTCACCCTGACCGCACTGGTGGCGGCGGGGATCTGGCTGCGCCATCCGTGGCGCACAACGTTTCGTGTTCCGACGCCGGAGACCCTGGTTCGGGCCCACGTGGCGCTGGCAGCGGCCACGGTGGTCCTTCTGATCGGCCACATGACCTCGCTGGCTCTCGACAAGTACGCCGGGGTGGGGTGGTCCGGAACGTTCGTTCCGTGGCACGCCCAGTACCGGCCGACCGCGGTTGCGCTGGGCACCCTCGCCTTCTACGCGATGGTCCTGGTTGCCGGTACGGCGGTGTTGGCCGGGTCGATCGCCAGAAGGGTCTGGTTCCCGATCCATTCGGTGTCGGCGGCAATCTTCTGCCTGTGTGTCGTCCACGGGGTCCTCGCCGGCAGCGACGGCCATGCTCTTCGGTGGATCTACGTGGCTACCGGTGCCCTGGTGGTGGTCGTCCAGGTCACGCGTTGGACTGCCCGCTACGCCGCCGAACATTCGGAGCTGGAACCGCTGTGATCGACGCAACGCTCCGAGGTGTCAGGTCGACTAACGCTGCCCCTGTCCATCGGATCGGCGACATCGGCGACGAAGGTACCTGGCTGCTCGCCGGTCCTTCGGCCGATCAGGGGCCCGAGGCGCTCTCCTCGCATCTGACCCGCCTCGGGTCGTTACGCCCCTTCGAATGTGCCGGGGAGTACCGCACCATGCTCCGCCAGAGTGGCCTGAGGGGCCGTGGCGGCGGCGGGTTTCCACTGGCGGCAAAGTTGGACACCGCCATGTTGGCCCCCGGCGAGCCGATGGTGGTCATCAATGCCAGCGAGAGCGAGCCTGCCAGCCGGAAGGACTGGACGCTCAGCGCGTATCGACCTCATCTGGTACTCGACGGGGGTGCAGTGATCGCCGCGGTCGTCGGCAGCAGCGAGGTGGTGATCCATCTCCACCGGGGTGCCGGCGCCCCGGTGGCCTCGCTCCAACGCGCCATCGCCGAGCGGCGGAGTGCCGGGCTCCCCGATCCGAGATGGAGGCTGTCCCTCGGTCCGGACGGGTACGTGTCCGGAGAGGCGAGCGCCATCGTGTCCCTGCTCGGTGGAGGCGAGGCCCGGCCCAGCTTCTCGGCTGTACCGATGGCCCACCGGGGTCCCTCAGGTCGGCCCACGGTGGTGAGCAACGCCGAGACGACCGCCCATGTCGGCCTGCTGGTCCGTACCGGACCCCACGCCTGGGGAGCGGCAGGCTCGCCGAGTTCGCCAGGGCCTCAGCTGGTGACCCTGGCGGGAGGCGCCATCGATCCGGGCCGAGTCGTCGAAATCGCCGGGGAGGCGACCATCGGCGAGGTGCTGTCTGCGACCGGCCATCGCCAACCGCCCACGGCCGTACTGGTCGGAGGCTACGCGGGCACATGGATCTCTGGATGGGCGGCATGGAACACGACGTTCCAACGGGAGGGTCTCGAGGCGCACGGCGCGGGTCCCGGCTGCGGGCTACTCGGGGTCCTTCCCGAGGGGCACTGCGGCCTAGCGGAGACAGCTCGCCTGGTCGGCTACCTCGCCGGCGAGACGGCGGGCCAGTGCGGACCTTGTGTGCAGGGGCTTCCACTCCTGGCGGATGGCTGTCGAGCGCTGGCTGCCGGCACGCTGCGCCGCCGCGGCCTGCGCCGACTCCTCTCGCTCGCCGACGTGGTCGAGGGCGGCGGTGCCTGTCGGCATCCGGACGGTGCGGTACGACTGATCCGTTCCGCCCTGGACGGGTTCGCAGACGATGTTGCCGGCCACTTGAGGGGTGAGGCCTGTTCCGGGGCTCAGCGACCGCCGGTGTTCCCGCTTCCCGAGGTCGACCCGTCGGACCGGGTGTGGAGATGACCGTCGAGATCCGCATCGATCCCACCCGATGCCGTGGTCACGCCATCTGCGCGCTCATGTACTCCGAGGGGGTGGAGCTGGATCGGTGGGGATACGGCCGTGTCGTGGATGGCACTCCAGAGGGCCGACGGAGCATCAAGCGGGCATTGCGCGCCGCCGCAGCCTGTCCCAACGGTGCGGTGGTGGTCGAGGACTCCGCGGACCGGCGGATCCGCCTCGCCGGGCGTGGTCCGGATGGGGGATGAACCCACAGGACCGCAGCGATGGGCGAGGATGGATACCGTGAGTTCTCGAGTTCCGTCTTCCCGCAGTGCTGCCCTGGATTCCAGGAGGACCTCCCGATGAGGATCCCCTGGTGGGCGCTTCCCGGGGTGGCGGCGATCCTCTTCACCCTGGCCATCGTCTCCGCGGCACAAGGATCGCTCAGCTCCGCCGGGGTGGCACTTCCCCACGAGGTGCAGCTGTCAACGGGTGGATCTCCGTCCACGACCACGTCGGCTCCACCTGCGGCTGCGCCCGAGGTTGGTACCGTCGTGGCACCCTCGAGGCCGGTGGTCACCCAGTCCGGCGACACGGGATCCGGAGTCACCTCGAGCGCTCCATCGTCGCCGGTGCCGACCACCGAGCCCGACAAGTCGTCGGGCGGCACGCCCGAGATCCCCGGGTCCGCACCGTCCGGGAGCTCGAGTGCGACCGTCCCTCCATCGGGGGGCGGCGACTCGGGTGACGGCGGAAACTCGGTCACGCCCGGTCCCGGCTCCGGTCCCACCGCCGCTCCGACGTCCACCACCCGACCCTCGCCGCCGCCGCCGACGACCACCAGCACCACCAACCCCTGGACCGGTCGGGAGCCAGGCGACAATTGAGCGACTTTCGCTTCGGTCGGACGGGACATCGACGGATCGGATCAGCCACTCGACTGGCGGCGTTCTTGGCGCTGCTCCTTGCGGCGATCCTCTCGATCACCGCGTTCGAGACCGAGCGGGTGTTCGCCAACCAGTCGATGGCGGCCACGACCCGGAGCCTGGTGTCCGAGGTCGACAGCTACGAGAAGGCGGCCGTCGGTCACAGCGGGGCAGGCCTCGAGCCCGCCACCATCGCCTATCTCCAGAGCCGGGTACTACCCCAGGGCGAGACGATCATGGTGACCCTGCCGAACGGAGCGCGGCTCGGAAGTGCCGGATCCGCCTCACTCCTGCAGGCGCCGGCCCTTCGGAACCTGCTCACTCATCCTCCGGCGGCCACTCACTCGTATCGCTCCACACTCGGAGGTGTGGACACCTTGTACCTGGTGACGCCGATGCGAAGCCGCTCGACGTCGCTCGGGACGATGATCGTCGCATCCGATCTCTCCCAACTCCACTCGGATCAGAATCGTGTGCTCGTGTTGGTCATCGGGGAGGCACTGGTGGCACTCATCGGCGCTGTGGCCGGTGCGTACCTCCTCCTGCGTCGACTCTTGCGAAATGTCGGTCGGATCACCACCACGGCCGCCTCGATCGAGAGCGGCAACCTCGACCGTCGGCTCGGTGATCAGGGAACCGATGACGAGGTCGGTCAGTTGGCGGCCACCTTCGACTCGATGCTCGACCGTCTCCAGGCGGCCATGACCGTGCAACGGCGCCTGCTCTCGGATGTGTCTCACCAGCTGCGCACACCGTTGACGGTGGCCCGGGGCCATCTCGAGGTGCTGGCCAGGCAGTCGAAGGTGGACCTCTTCGAGGTGCGTGAGACCTCCTCGGTGGTGATTGACGAGCTCGATCACATGCGGGCGCTGGTCGAGCGCCTGTTGATGCTCGGGCGGGCCCTGGAGCCCGACTTCCTCGAAGTCGAGCACCTCGATCTCCGCACCTTCCTCTCCGACCTGTTCGACTCCGCCCAGGTCCTGGCCACCCGGAACTGGTCCTTGGCCCCCGTCCCCGACCTCGTCCTGGATGTGGACGTGGCCAAGCTGCGCGGTGCCCTCCTCAACCTGATCGACAACGCCGTCAAGGCCACCGGCGAGGCAGACAGCATCGAGATCGTGGCGTGGCGGCATCCCGACCAGGGATCGGTCGCCCTCGCCGTCGAAGACTCCGGACCCGGCATTCCCCGGGAGCAGCTGAGCGGCGTCCGGGAGCGATTCGGCAGGCTGGGTTCGGCCGACCGCGAAGGGAGCGGGCTGGGTCTGGCCATCGTCGGTGCCGTGGCCGAGGCCCACGGCGGATCCTTCGAGCTCGGACCGTCGCGGTTGGGAGGGTGCCGTGCAGCCATCGTCTTGCCGGTGACCCGGGTGAGCGCCGAGGGGGCCGGATCCCCGGTGAGCGTCTGATGCAGATCCTCGTGGTCGAGGACGACCGTGGCATTTCGTCGTTCCTCGAGAAGGGCCTGAACTCGGAGGGCTACCGCACCTCGGTGGCCCGAACGGCGGCCGAGGCGTTCGCTGCGTTGGCTCCATCCGAACTCGAGTTCGACCTGATCCTGCTCGATCTGGGTCTTCCCTCCGGTGACGGTGAGGACGTACTCCGCCAGCTCCGCCAGGACGGGCACACCGTCCCGGTCATCATCCTGACCGCCCGAGCCGAGGTCACCGACAAGGTGAGTGGCCTGAACGCCGGGGCCAATGACTACGTGACCAAACCGTTCTCGTTCGAGGAGCTCCTCGCTCGGGTGCGAGCTACCCTGCGGACCGCCGAGCAGCCCAGCTCGTCGGAGATCGTGGTCAACGACCTGAGGCTGGACCTGCTCAGCAAGGTGGCCTGGCGATCAGGCCAACGCATCGATCTCGCTCCGAGGGAGTGGGCGCTGCTTGAGCTGTTCATGCGCAACCCTCATCAGGTGCTGTCGCGGACGCAGATACTCAGTCATGTGTGGGACTACTCGTTCGACACCGGGAGCAACGT
>JADGOG010000204.1 GCA_017883065.1 Acidimicrobiales bacterium
CTCTGCGCCTGTCGGTCAACCTGGCCTCACGGGATCTGTCCAACCCCGACCTCTACGTCAACATCGAGCGCGTTCTCCTCGAGACAGCCATCGACCCCACGCTCCTGGAGCTCGAGATCACCGAACGGGTGGTCCTCGACCGGTCCGGTCCGGCTCGGGACAACATCGAGCGTCTGCGCCGCCTGGGCGTGCGCTTCACCATCGACGACTTCGGAACCGGCAACTCCTCCCTCAACCGGATCGGCTCGTTTCCGGTCAGCACCCTCAAGATCGACCAGTCGTTCGTCCAGGTCCTCGGTCCCGAAGGCGACAACAACACGCTGGTCTCCGCCATCATCTCCATGGCCGACCGGCTGGGGCTGGCCTGTGTGGCCGAAGGCGTCGAGACGGCGGTCCAGAGCCGGGTGCTCCTCCAGCGTGGATGCACCACCGCACAGGGCTACTTCTTCAGCCCGCCGCTGCCCCCAGAGGACATCGAGGAGATGATGGCCAACATCTCCACCACAGATGAGCCGACCGTCCTCGAGGACGGAACCGGTGGCGCCGTTCCCGCCGCTGAGGCCTGAGCGTCTGCTAACTATTGCAAGCACTTTCGGACGCTATCCCCCCGTCGCAGGATCCGGACCGATACGTTCGGTCCATCCGATCACCGGACGGTCATCATCCGAATCATGAGGAGGAGCAATGGCGAAGTACGAAGGATATTGCGTGAAGTGCCGTGAGAAACGTGAGTTCGAAGGCGAAGAGTCCGAAATGGCCAACGGCCGTCGAGCGGCCAAGGGCAAGTGCCCGGTCTGCGGTACGGGCATGAACCGAATCCTCGGCAAGAAGGCCTGACCACACTCAGCAGTGCGGCAGACCGATCAAGCTGGACCCGATCGGTCTGCCCGAAGAGAGAGGGCGCCGATCACGGCGCCCTCTCTCAAACCCCACTCGCTGACCACCAGTCGCTGGAGCCCCAGGTTCTCGACCAGCGTGGACAGGACAACGGCTCCGATCGGCAGCAACGGTGCACGACGGGTCTGTACCCCCGGGAGCGCCAACCGCGCGTCGAGGTCGAGTGTGGACAGTCGGCCGGCCAACTGGTGGAGCTGACCGGCCGGGAGTTCGACCTGGTTGACCTGGATCGACGAGGTGGAGGCCGAGGCCGGTAGCGGCCGGTAGAGGCCCATGGCCAAGCGGGCCAGTGCACGGACAGTGCCGCCGCTGGCAATCACACGGGTGCCCGCCCTGGGCGTGCGGGCCAACATGGCCCGGATCGGCTCGGCACGCACCAGCGCCACCTTCGTGATGGCGGAGCGGTCCTCGGGAGTGAGCAGGTCGCCCGACCCCAGTTCCCCTCGGAGCCGGGCCGTGCCCAGCGCCACGCTGGCCACGTCGGTCACCGTGTCCATAGTGCCGATGCCGGCCTCGAGGCTCCCCCCGCCGAGGTCGAGCCCGAGCACCGGGTCGCTGCCCACCCACACACCCGCCCGTTGCCCGAGAAAGCACAAGCGGGCCTCCTCCTCCCCGGAGAGGAGGGTGATCGGATGGCCCATCACGTTCTCGAGCCGGCCGATGAGCGTTGACCCGTTGTCGGCGTCACGCAGCGCCGCGGTGGCCAGGGCCACCACCACGTCCACGCCGGCTTCGTCGGCAGCCATCCGCAACCGGCGCACAGCCCGCACGGCAGTGGCGGCCCGGTCCGCAGGAACGCCGCCGGTCCGGGCCACCTCGGTGCCCAGGTGGAGGAAGGAGCGTCGGCGCAGCACCGGGGTGAGCCTGCCCTCCCGCGTGGCGTCCACGACCATCAGATGAAACGAGCTGCTCCCCAGGTCGTACACGGCTACACGGACGGTCGGCATCGGCGTGACGATATCGGCTGGTGAAGGGTGGGGGGGACGTCGGTGGCGGGGTGACCTACGCTGCAGGGGAATCATCTCCGACCGGGACGTAGCGCAGCTTGGCAGCGCGCCTGCTTTGGGAGCAGGAGGTCGCGGGTTCAAATCCCGCCGTCCCGACCACGAAAAAGGACCAGTTCAGACAGCCGCACCCGACGACAACACGACTCCCACAACGTCGACTTGCACGTCTCGTCGCTCATCCATCGCGGACCGGGCTGTTCGGACCGAGCCACGGGTAGGGGTTTCTTGCACATCGGAAACGAGCCAGGTCTGGAGGTGGGTTCCGTTCGCGTTCGAAAGCCGCCTCGCCCACAACGACTCAGGCACATGTGGGATAGCTCTTCGAGGGGCTCAGTTCAAGAGTCGTTCCCCTCGGGGGGCTCCCTCCTGCGAAGGGGAGCGCCATTGAGCCGTCCATTCGGAACGTTCCGGCCGCTCATCGCAAGCGCCAGATCTTCGGCTGCTCCTCGTAGGGGTAGGCCTGAACCGTACTGCCAGTCAAGGTCGCTGGCCTCCAGGATCCGATCGTCGATATCGATGCCGAAGTGCTCGTGAATGCCTCCCTGAGTGAGGTCATCGAGTATCACCCGAATGGTCTCATCAGGGGCTTGGCGTGGCTCGCCGAGTGGCACGGCTACGTCGAGACCATGGATGACCACGTGGTTGAGGGCTCCGTGGTAGCCACCCCCGGGTGGCGTCCAATGATGCAGCACGTCCGAGCGTAGGTCGGCGACAAGCTGGGCGAGTGGCAGCTCAGCATCCCTACTGGCAATCTCATTGGACAGCCGAGTGAAGTCATACCCACAGCGCTCAAGCTCCGCCATGAATTCATCCTGTGGATACCGAGCTGGCATGGTCACATGGGCAACAACTTCGAGCACTCGCCAACCATCACACAGCGATTCGGTGTTCCACACCGCATCAGAGGCAGTTGAAAGTAGTTCGGCTAGGGCCTGGTACTGAGCGGCTACCGCGAGTTGCAGTCCAGCGTCATCGGTCATACTCCACTCCTTTGTCGAGCGCTTGATCTCCAGATCTGACGGAGAGAGACCTCGGAACTCATCGGTGATGCCGCCAAGTGCCCGCCCCTGATCGCCGGGTCAGCGACGCTTGTCGAGCATCGGTGATCGGCACAAGCGGGGCACCCTTGAACATCATGACTTGCCGATGAGGCCCCTGGGTGAGCACACTGCGACGTGCCTCTGCGACCGACGTACCCGGCAGGCACGGATCACATTCTGACGGTGGCCGACGACACCGCCGTCACGGCACGTCAGGACGCAACGGTGGACTCTCTTCCGCCGACCGACGTCGATCCCGGTGATCCCGGGGGATCCGAGCGACGATGGAAGTGGCTGCGGGTGGCCGGCGCCGCGGTCATGGGTCTCTGGTGCATCGGCTTGGTCGTCTACTCCACGACCGTGTACCACCATGACTTCCTGGCTGAGGACTTCGCCACCTACAACCAGGCCTGGACCCTCATCGGCCAGGGACACCTGAATCCGTACGACACCATCTACCACTTCCAGTTCATCAAGG
>JADGOG010000112.1 GCA_017883065.1 Acidimicrobiales bacterium
GCCGAGGGTGGGGGACAGGTCGGTGATACCGGCACCATCGTCACCGAAACGGGGACCGCACTCGTCTACGACACCGTCTCGGCCCTTCCGGGGCTCACGTCGCACCGTGCCCGGATCACCGGTGAGCTCTTCGCCGGGCAGGATGCACTGGCCACCATCGACGGGGTACGGCGGGACGCGCTCCGGCGCAACCACACCGGGACCCACCTCCTCCACGCCGCCTTGCGCACGGTGCTGGGCGACCACGTCCGCCAGCAGGGGTCGCGCGTCGCCCCGGATCTCCTGCGTTTCGACTTCAGCCACCACGGGAGCGTGGCCCCCGAGGAGCTGGCCGAGGTGGCCGCCCTGGCCAACTCCGACGTCCTCACCGATGCCGAGGTGACCGTGGAGGAGACCACCAAGGCCCAGGCCGAGGCCATGGGTGCGCTGGCCTTCTTCGAGGACAAGTACGGCGACCGGGTCCGGGTGGTGCGTGCCGGCCCCCACTCCATCGAGCTGTGCGGTGGCACCCACGTCGGAGCCTTGGGCATGATCGGGCCGATCACCATCACCTCCGAGTCGTCCATCGGATCGAACATCCGGCGGCTCTTCGCGGTGACCGGAACCAGCGCCTTCGACCGCATCATGGCCCGGGAAGGGCTGCTGTCCGAAGCTGCAGCACTGCTGCGGACCGAGCCCGAACACGTCCCCGAGGCCATCGACCGGCTCCTCGAGCGCCAGCGCGCCGCCGACAAGGCACTTGAGCAGGCCCGCAGCCGCGAACTGCAGGCCGAGGCGTCCTCGTTGGCTGCCACCGCCCTCGACGGGATCGTGGTGGCCCGACGCGACGGACTCGACCCTGATGCCCTCCGTGATCTGGCCCAGTCCACGAGGAACCTCGCAGGACTGCGAGCGGTGGTGCTCGGCGGGAGCCCGGACGGCACCAAGGCGTCCCTGGCCGTCGTGGCCGACGGGTCCTCGGGCCCTGGCGTGCATGCGGGGGAACTGGTCAAGCAGGTGGCGCCGCTGCTGGGTGGCGGCGGAGGCGGATCCCCGGTGGTGGCGGTGGCCGGCGGCAAGGATCCAGCGGGTATCGACCGGGCGCTCGACGAGGCACGACGCGTGCTCAACGGTGGCTGATCATTGATGACCCAACAGAGCCGGTCCCGACGGGGCCGGGCGGTGGGCATCGACCTGGGAGCCCGCCGGATCGGCATCGCCGTGAGCGACTCGGCGGGCACCATGGCCCTGCCGCGGACCACGGTCGTGCGCAGTGGTGACGCCGAGCGCGATCGGAGGACGTTGGTCGCCTTGATCCTCGAGGAAGAGGCCACCACCGTGGTGGTCGGGCTCCCCCTCTCACTCGACGGGTCCCGAGGTCGCGCCGCGCTGGAGGCCACCGAGGAGGCCGATGCTCTGCGGACGCTGCTCGAGGGGCAGCCCGTCTCCGTCGAGCTCTACGACGAGCGCCTCACCACGGTCAGTGCCCACCGGGCCCTGGCTACCCGGGGCGACCGTGAGCGCGCCCGGCGCCAGGTGGTCGACCAGGCCGCCGCCGCGGTGATGCTGTCCGCCTGGCTCGAAGAGCGGGGGCGGCCATGAGCATGGACGATCAGGGCGGACCGGTCGATCCGGTGGAGCCGGGCGGCCTCGGTGAACCAGACGGCCCGACCTCCCCTCGTGTCTACGGCAGGCCGGCCCCCACCCGTGGCGCCCACCGCCGATCGGACTCCGGTCACCGGGTGCGCACCATGGTGCTGCTGGTCGTGCTCGTCGTCGTGTTGGCCCTGATCGGAGGCTATGTCTGGCTGCAATCGGAAGCCAGTCCGTCGGGACCCGAGGGTCCCCAGGTCATCGTCACCGTGCGGCCCGGCACCGGGACCAGTCAGCTGGCCTCGACCCTCCAGTCCAAGCACATCATCGGCAGCTCGCTGGCCTACCGGATCTGGGGCCAGTTCCATACCCTTCCCGGGGTGCTGGCCGGCGCCTACGCCTTCCGCCAGAACTCCGGCTTCGCCACCGTCAACCGGATCATCACCGGAGGTCCCAACGTCTTCCCGGTCCAGATACCCCCCGGGTTCACCGTGGCCGAGGTGTCCAGGCGGGTGGGCCAGCTCCCCGGCCACGCCGCCGCCGCCTTCGACAAGGTGGCCACCGACGGCACGGTCCACTCGCCCTGGCAACCGGCAGGATCGACCAACCTCGACGGGCTGCTCGGCACCGGCACCTACATCGTCGTCCCCGGTGAGACAGACACCCAACTGTTGACCTCCATGGTCCGGCGGTTCAACGCCATCGCCGACCGGGTCCAGCTGACCACCGGGGCGGCCCAGCTCGGGCTGACCCCCTACCAGGCGATCATCGCCGCCTCCATCGTCCAAAAGGAAGGGTTCATCGTCAAGAACATGGGCCCCGTGGCCCGGGTCATCCTCAATCGGCTGTCCAAGGACATGCCGCTCCAGATGGATTCGACCGTGCTCTACGCCGAGGGCAGGGACGGTGGTTCTGTCACCTCCAAGGACCTGGCCCTCAAGTCGCCGTACAACTCGTATCTCAACAAAGGGCTCACCCCGACGCCGATCTGCTTCCCGTCGGCTGCCGCGTTGCAGGCCACCCTCAACCCGCCGGCCGGGACGTGGCTGTACTTCGTGGTGGTGCAGTCCGACGGCACCGAGGCGTTCGCCGACACGTTCGCCCAGCAGAAGGCGAACGAGGCACTGGCCCAGAAGCGGGGTCTGCCCTGAGCCGGCCCTCGGTGGACAAGACTGGTGCCATGGACGCCACCGTCGGCGCACGCCTGCCTCCGGGGCTGTCGGCCGCCACCACCGTTGTCGGCGTGATCGGGGACCCGGTGGCCCACTCGCTGTCACCCCTGCTCCACAACACCGCCTTCGAAGCCATGGGGCTCGACTGGGTGTCGGTGGGCTTCCCGGTCCGTTCCGGCCGGGCCGGTGGTGCGCTGGCGGGGGCCGGCGCCCTGGGCATCCGGGGACTGTCGGTGACCATGCCCCACAAGGACGCCGTGGCCGCCCTGGTCGACCGGCGCACGCCGCTGGCCGACCAGCTCGGCGCGGTGAACTGCGTGATCCGGGAGGACGGGGAGTGGCGCGGCGACAACACCGACGGTCCCGGACTGGTGGCGTCACTGCGCCGGGGTGGCCGCTTCGACCCCGAGGATCGGCGCTGCCTGGTGGTCGGGGGCGGCGGGGCCGCCCGGGCGGTGATCGCAGCCTTGGCCGCGGCCGGTGCGGCCGAGGTGGTGGTGGTCAACCGCACCCGTGAGCGAGCAGCCAGGGCGGCTGGGCTGGCCGGCCCGGTGGGCCGTGTCGGCGTGGCCGAGGATGCACCCGGGTGCGATCTGGTGGTCAACGCCACCCCGCTGGGCATGGGAGAGACCTCCCTGGCTGGCTCCGGTGAGGACGGGAAGCAATCCCCGGTGTGGCCGGTGGATCCGGACCTGATCCGCCGGGGCCAGGTGGTGGTGGACCTGGTGTACCACCCGGCGGTGACGCCCTGGATGGCGGCCGCCGGGGAGCGAGGGGCGGTCGTGGCCAACGGGGTGGGGATGCTGGTCCACCAGGCTGCTCTCCAGATCACTGCCTGGACGGGCCAGGAGGCACCGGTGGAGGCCATGTGGGCCGCCGTCGACGGATCGGCGGGAGGTCCAGATCCTCGGGTGTAGGGGCCGGTGCGGTTGGTCGCGGGAAACGACCTGGATGGTGCCGGTAGCCTGGGAGGCCGGAGCACCTTGGTGAACTACGCCCCTTCCACCGTCGCCGTCCGGCCGCGCGCCCAGGCCATTCGGATCGACCTGGTCCTGATGGGTTGCTCGGTCCTCCTCGGCCTGATCGGGGTGGTGATGATCTACTCCGCCACCAAGGGAACGCTGAGCCTCACCGGTGGGGACCCCCGTTACTACCTCAAGCGTCAGCTGGTGTTCCTGGTGATCGGGATCGCGGTCATGGTGGCGATCGCCTTCTTCGACTACCGGCGGCTCGAACAGGTCAGCACCTTGCTGTACGTGGGGATCCTGGTGGCCTTGTTGGCGGTGCTGGCCACGCCGGCGATCAAGGGGGCCCATCGCTGGTTCTCGCTCGGCGGGCTCCAGCTGCAGCCGTCCGAGTTCGCCGCGCTGGTCCTGATCATCGCCATCGGCACCTACTGCTCTCGCCGGCCCGAGGGTCTCGAACTCCGTGACGTCATCCGCCTCGTGCTGATGGCGGGGCTGCCGATCCTGCTGGTGGTCAAGGAGCCCGACCTCGGCACGGGCATCCTCATGTCGGTCATCCTGCTGGTCATGCTGGCCATGGCCGGCATCCCCACGCGCTACCTGGCGTTGCTCATCGTGGGTGCGGTGGTCCTCGTGCTCTTCGCGTTGAACGTCGGCCTGTTGAAGAAGTACCAGATCGACCGAATCACCAGTTTCATCTCACCGAACGCGGCCAGCGGGGATGTGATCTACAACGTCACCCAGGCCAAAGAGGCCATCGCCCACGGCGGAGTGTTCGGCCGGGGGCTCTTCCACGGCGCCCTCACCAACCTGGCCTACGTACCCGAACAGCAGACCGACTTCATCTTCTCGGCCGTCGGGGAGCAGGTCGGGTTCGTCGGGGCGGGTGTTCTGTTGGCGATCTACGGGGTCGTTGCCTGGCGGATCCTGCGGACGGCCCAGCTGGCCCGTGACAATCTCGGTCGCCTGCTGTGCTCGGGAGTCTTCGCCCTGCTGGTCTTCTCGGTGTTCGAGAACGTGGGGATGAACATGGGGATCATGCCGGTGACCGGAATCCCCCTGCCGTTCATCTCCTATGGCGGGTCGGCCATGATCGGCTTCTACGCCGCCATCGGCATCGCCGTCAGCGTCCACCGCCGGAGTGCACGGTGACCGACGCCGCGACCGGCCAGGCGAAGGTCCCTCGTCCGGAGGCCGAGGTGGCCGACACGGTCCCCGTGACGAGCGCTCCGGTCGACACCGGGATGGACGATGCGGAGCCCGAAGGACCGGTAGTGGACGACACCCCATCCGACCAGCCCGTCCCGGACCAGGACGACACAGCCGAGGACGACACAGCCGACGTTGACACTCCGACCGGGTTGCCGGAGGTGACCGACTTCCGGATGGCGCTGGTGTCGTCGGTGACCGTCGACCTTCCCAACCAGCATCCGACGGTGGTGCTGCGGGAGACCGAGTCGCCCCGGCGGCAGCTGTCGTTCTCGGTCGGGTTCCAGGACGGGGTCGTGCTCTCGCACGCCATGCGCCGGATCGGGACGCCCCGCCCTCTGACCCATGAACTGCTGACCGGCATCCTCCATGGATTTCACATCGACGTGGTCGCGGTCCGCCTGGTGGGCCGCCAGGGTGCGGTCTACTTCGCCGAGTTGGACCTCCGGGGGAAGTCAGGCCGTTCGGTGCATGCGTGCCGTCCGTCCGATGCGCTGACCATCGCCTTGCTCCAACCGGTGCCCGCCCCCATCCTCATCGACCGACGGCTCCTCGAAGGGAGCGGGGACGTGATACCGCGCTAGACCGGAGACCTGGTCGGGTGCACATGCGCTCGGGCCGAACAGGACCTCCCGGAGTCACCCCCCGGTGAGGAGCCGCCTCTTGCGCTCCCGGTACTGCTCGTACTGCGACTGGTCGGCGGCGTCGACCGACGCCCCTCCCTCGTCGGAGATCCGCATGAGCAGGGCGATCAGCACGTAGTTGGCCACCAGGGCCGATCCTCCGTAGGAGACGAAGGGGAGGGTGATCCCGGTGAGGGGGAGAAGTCGCACCACGCCCCCGATGATGAAGAAGGCCTGGAACCCGATGATCATGGTCAGACCCACCGCGGTCAGCTTGGCGAACTCCGACCGGGCGGACTGGGCGATCCGAAACCCCGCTCCGACCATCAACAAGAAGGCCACCACGATCATGGTGGATCCGAGAAGCCCCATCTCCTCGCCGATCACGGCGAAGATGAAGTCGGTCTGGGGAACCGGGATCTGAAAGGCGCCGGTGCCGAGCCCGAGTCCCGAGCCGCCGATGCCACCGCTCCCCATCGAATACCAGGCCTGGCGCAGCTGCCCGCCGGGGTCTCTGGGAAGGATCTTCCAAGGATCGAGCCATGTCTCCACCCTGATGTGGGTCTGAGCGAAGTACCGACTGGCCAGGTATGACCCGATGACGAACAGGACCACGCCCAGCACCAGGTAGCCGGTGCGGCCGGTGGTCACCCACAGCATTCCGATGAACAGGGTGAAGAGCATGGCGGAGAAACCGATGTCGTGCTCGAGGCTCATCACCCCGATGGCGAAGAGCCAGGCCAGCATGATCGGGACCAGTGGCCGAGGATCGACGACCAGGCGATTACCCAGCCGGGCGGTGGGGATGCTCAGGAGTTCACGCTTCTCGACGAAGTAGGAGGCGAAGAAGATGCAGAGGAGGATCTTGGCCAGCTCGACCGGCTGGAATCCGAGTGGTCCGATCTTGACCCAGAGCCGGGCCCCGTTGACCTCAGCAAAGCGGGCGGGTTCGACCAGCGGAAGCAGAAGAAGGATCACGCTCCCAGCAAGCAGGATGTACCGGTATCGGTCGAGATCCCGCGACCGGCGGACGACGGCCAGAGTGATGACGTAGGCAGCCACCCCGACGGCCGTCCATGCCGCCTGGAGCGGGGCGTAGTGCGAAGCCTTGCCGAGGTCGATCCGGGTGATCATCACGTATCCGATGCCGTTGAGCAGGAATGCGATGGGCAGGACGACGGGGTGGGCACTGGGGGCGAAGATCCGATTGGCGATGTGGGCCACCGCACCGAGGGCGAGCATCCCGATCAGTAGCGGCACGGTGTTGCTGGGGGTCTTGGCGGTGTTGCCCAGGATCATCAGGGTGTACGCCGCGGTAATGATCACCGCGGCGGCGATCAGGAGGCCGAGTTCGGTGCGGCGCCTGGCTTTGAAGACCCGCCGGATCACCTTCTTCTCGGGGTCCTGCAGGGTGGTGACCGACACGGGGGCGAGCCTACCGGGGCCGGTCACCGAGACGGTGGAACCAGGTTCGCGGACCGGCCAGGGCTACGATGACCTGCAAATGGGAATGCTTCCATGACGGTCCTGCCATGACCGATCAGTCGACCAGTGCACCTGCTTCCCACCCCACTGCGGCATCCGGCTCGTCGGTGCTCGGGCCGTTGGAGGCAAGGCGACGACGATTCTCCTGGTCGGACCTCGTGTCGGCCGCAGCGGCGTCGACTGTCGCCTCGAATCGGACCGATCACCCTCCCGTCGGATCGACCGTCACCCTCCCGTCGGACCGCTTCACCAACCGGGAGCTGTCCTGGCTCGACTTCGCCGGGAGACTGCTCGAGCTGGCGTCTGACCAGAGGCTGCCTCTCTTCGAACGCGTGACGTTCCTGGCCATCTTCTCCGAGGGCCTCGACGAGTTCTTCCAGGTGCGGGTGGCCGGGCTGGAGGACCAGGTGGCCGCCGGACTGCGCAACCGCTCTCCCGACGGGATGAGCCCCGGCGAACAGTTGACCGCCATTACCGCCCGGGCCTCCGCGCTGGTCGAGCGCCACAGCCGGATCTTCCAGGATCAGCTCTGGCCTGCGCTGACCGCCAACGGAGTGGTCATCACCGACTGGCACACCCTGGAGTCGGCCGACCGGGCCTTCCTCCTCGACCAGTTCAACCAGCGGATCTTCCCCATTCTCACTCCACTGGCCGTGGACCAGCGGCACCCCTTCCCCTACATCTCCAATCTCTCGCTCAACGTGGTCGTACGCGTGCAGGATCCACGGACCTCCGAGGAGCGGGTGGCCAGGGTCAAGGTCCCCCCGCTGCTTCCTCGGTTCGTCGCCCTCCCCGACGGGATGCGGTTCGTCCCGGTGGAGCAGGTGATCGCTGCCCATCTCGGCGCCCTCTTCCCTTCGATGACCATCGCCGAGCACCACACCTTCCGGGTGACCCGCAACGCCGATCTCTCCGTCGAGGACGACGGGGCCGGAGACCTCCTCGCCGCGGTGGAGCTCGAGCTGCACCGGAGCCGGTTCGGCCAGGCGGTGCGCCTCGAGGTCTCAGCCGGCATCTCCACTGATCTCCTCGACATGGTGGTCGCCGCGGTGGACGTGCCCGAGGCCAACGTCTATCTCTTCGACGTCCCCATCGACCTGGGTGGCCTGCGGTCACTGACCGAACTCGACCGACCCCGCTTGTCGGAGCCGCCATTGATGCCGGTGACCCCTCCGCTGCTGACGGGGACCACCGACGTGCTCGGCGTGGTCGGCCAGCGGGACGTACTCGTCCACCATCCCTACGAGTCGTTCACCGCCTCGGTGGAGGCCTTCGTGGCCCAGGCGGCCGCCGATCCCGACGTGCTGGCCATCAAGCAGACGCTGTACCGCACCGGATACGACAGCCCCATCGTGGCCTCGCTGATCCGGGCCTCCCAGTCCGGCAAGCAGGTCACCGCCGTGGTCGAGCTGCAGGCCCGGTTCGACGAGCGGGCCAACATCAGCTGGGCACGCGCCCTCGAGGAGGCCGGCGTCCAGGTGATCTACGGGTTGGTCGCCCTGAAGACACATGCCAAGATCTCCCTGGTGGTGCGGCGCGAGGGTGATCGTGTCCGGCGCTACTGCCACATCGGGACCGGCAACTACAACTCGCTCACCGCCCGCTCGTACGAGGACCTCGGCCTGTTCACCGGGGAGGCGGACATCGGGGCGGACATCGGTGAGCTGTTCAATCTGCTGACCGGATCCGGTGATCCGCCCACCTTCCGACGACTGGTCGTCTCGCCGGTGTCGACCCGCCGGTTCCTGCTGGACGCCATCGCCGCCGAGCAGCGGGCGGGGACTGACGGCCGGATCGTGCTCAAGACCAACGGGCTGACCGACCCGACAATGATCGACGCCCTCTACCGCGCCTCGCAGGCCGGCGTGGCCATCGACCTCATCGTGCGGGGACGATGCTGCCTCCGTCCCGGCGTGGCGGGCCTGTCCGAGACGATCTCCGTCCGGTCCATCGTCGGTCGCTACCTCGAGCACGCCCGGATCTTCCGGTTCGGCGGGACGGCGGGACGGCGGGTGGAGGTGGCCATCGGCTCACCCGACCTGATGGAGCGGAACCTCGACCGCCGGGTTGAGGTCATCGTGCCCATCGACGACCCGGAGATCCAACAGCGGCTGGTCGGGATCCTGGACCTGGCCCTGCTCGACCAGGCCAACGCCTGGCAGCTGCAGGCTGACGGGAGCTCTGTCCGGGTGGTTCCCACCTCGGGCCCGGCCACCCTGGGATTCAGCCTCCAGGGTCACCTGCGCGCCTTGGCCCTCGACTCCCTCCGCCAGCGTGGCGACCCGTCCCGCCGCGAGAACTTGACGCACCGGATACCTCCGGCCCCGGCACCGCGGCCGGGCCCGGTCCCAGCCAGCAGGTCGGCACCGGCACTCGTACCGGAATCCTC
>JADGOG010000113.1 GCA_017883065.1 Acidimicrobiales bacterium
CGGCGTCCGAGCGCCAACCGCCGGTCCCGGCTTCAGGACCCCTTGGCCTCGGCCCAGGACGACCCCCAGGCCATGGCCACCTTCAGCGGCACCGACAAGGTGGCGGCGTGGGTGAGCGCGTCCTCGGTGAGCGCCTGGACGGCGTCGGACTCGTCGGGCACCACGTCGAGGATCACCTCGTCGTGCACCTGGAGGATCAGGTCGGAGGCGAATCCCCCGTCCTCGAGCCCGGAGTCGAGCCGGATGAGCGCGACCTTGAACAGGTCGGCGGCCAGGCCCTGGATCCCCGCATTCATCGCCTGGCGCTCGGCCGCCTGACGGACCTGGTAGTTGGTGGAGGCCAGATCGGGCAGCGGGCGCCGACGACCGAATGCGGTCACCGTGTACCCGTTGGCTCGGGCGTCGGCCACGGCCCGGTCCATGTAGTCGTGGACGGACGGGAAGGCGGCGAAGAAGGCCTGGAGGATGCCCTGGGCCTCTTCGACCGGCACCGCCAGCCGTTGGGAGAGCCCGTAGGCCTCCATGCCGTAGGCGAGGCCGTAGGAGACCATCTTGGCCGTGGAGCGCTGGGCGTGGGTGACGTGATCGCGGTCGACGCCGAACACCTGGGAGGCCACAGTGCGGTGGATGTCCTCGCCGGCTGCGAAGGCTGCCGTCATGCCGGGATCGCCGGAGAGATGGGCGATGGCCCGGAGCTCGACCTGGTCGTAATCGGCCACCAGCAGTCGCCGCCCGGCGGAGGGGACGAACGCCTGACGGAACCGTCGGCCCTCCTCGGTTCGGACCGGGATGTTGTGCAGATTGGGACGGTCCGACGAGAGACGCCCGGTCCGGGCCACGGTCTGGCGGAAGGTGGCGTGGATGCGACCGTCCGGTCCCACCTCGTTGGCCAGGCTCTCTCCGTAGGTGGACCGCAGCTTTTCAACTTCGCGGTAGCGCAGGAGCACGTCGACGATCGGGTGTTGCCCCCGGAGGAGTTCGAGGGTGCGGGCATCGGTGGAGAACCCCGTCTTGGTCTTGCGCACCGGGGTGAGCCCGAGGCGTTCGTAGAGGACCTCCCGCAGCTGCTTGACCGAGTTCACGTTGAACGGGCCGCCGGCCAGCTCGTGCATGGTGGTCTCCAGCGTCCGGCACTCCTCGGCCAGTCCGGCGGCGATCGTGCTGAGAACCTGACGGTCGACCGGGATGCCCACAACCTCCATGCGGGCCAGCACCCGGACCAGGGGCTGTTCGATGTCGCGGGAGAGGGCGTCCTCCCCCACCTCGGCCAGGGCGTCCTGGAGGGGGACCCGCAAGCGGGCCACCACCGATGCCAGGCGGGCGTCATGGACGACGAGCGGGTCGACGGCGGTGCCGCCCGCGCCGACGGCGTCTCCCTCGCCCCCGTCCTCCGGCAGGAGGGAGCCCTGGCCCTTCCCGCCGGTACCGTCGTCGACGATCACGCCCAGGTAGCGCTGGGCCAGATCACCGAGCCGGTACCCGTCGGTCGACGGGTCGAGCAGGTAGGCGGCCACTGCGGTGTCCAGGGCCAGTCCGGTGATGTCGACCCCGACCGGCAACAGCGAGCGCATCAGCTCCTTGCCGTCGTGAACGACCACGCCCACACCGTCCCGGCCCACCGCCCCGGCCAGTTCGGCGAGGGTCGCCGGATCGGCGAGCAGGTCGGCCCCGAGGTGGAGCAGCGACGGGTCGGCACCCTCGACCGCGTCGCCAGGAGCAACTTCGGCGGCCAGGGTGAGGCCGGACAACCGGGAGCGTCCGGCATCGCCCGACCACCGTGCGAAGAGGGCGAGGTTGGCGACCGAGACCCGGACCTGGTCGACCAGGCGGTGCAGAGCGGCGGCGGCCTCTTCCGACGTGGACGGCACCTCGACGGTCGGAGCGTCGAGCCAGGCCGGACCGTGGTCGGATCCGGACGCGCCGGACGCACCCCCGGCTCCGTCGGCCGGGTGGGGACCGGTACTCCCCTCCACCGACGCCCCGAAGGCGCCCTCGGCCATCAGGGTCGAGAACCGGGTCCAGAGGGAGCGCAGCTCGAGCTCGGCGAATACCCGGCGGGCCTCCTCGTGGTCCCATCCGCCCAGGACGAGCTGATCGACATGGACGTCGAGCGGGACGTCCCGGACCAGGGGGATGACCTCCACGTTCTGCTCGACCCGGGCCCGGTGGGCGGCCAGGTTCTCCCGTAGCTTGGGCGAGAGGGCGTCGAGGTGGCCGTACAGACTGTCGAGGTCCCCGTACTCGTTGACCAGTTTGGCTGCGGTCTTCTCACCCACCCCGGGTACGCCTGGCAGGTTGTCGGAGGGATCGCCGCGCAGGGCTGCCAGCAGCGGGTACTTCTCCGGCGGCACCCCGGTGCGCTCGAGGATGCCGGCCTCGTCGTAGAGGGCGTAGTCGCTGACCCCGCGTCGGTTGTACAGGACGCGGATGTAGGGATCCTCCACCAGCTGGTATGAGTCGCGGTCCCCGGTGACGATGATCACCGGGTGGCCCCGGTCCCGAGCCTCGGACGCCAGCGTGGCCAGGACGTCGTCCGCCTCGAAGCCCTCGGCGTCGACCACCGGGATGGCCAACGAACCGAGCAGGGAACGGATCATGTCGAACTGGGGCGGGAGGTCTGGAGGTGTCTCGGCCCGCCCGCCCTTGTAGTCGTCGACGATGTCGTCCCGGAACGTGCCCCCCGGCAGGTCGAAGGCCACGGCCAGTCCGACCGGTCGGTGGTCGCGGACCAGGTTCACCACCATGGAGGCGAACCCGTGGACGGCGTTGGTGACCACCCCGGCACTGGTGCTGAGGTCGGGCGGTAGGGCGAAGTAGGCCCGGAAGGCCAGGGACATGCCGTCGAGGAGGATCAGCGGTGCCATGGGTGGTTCGGCCGATGCGGTCGGGTCCTTCGGAGCGGCTGGCATGGCGTGGATGGCCCCGGTCAGGGCGAGAGCGTGCCCTCGAGCACCTGGCGGGCCACGTCGATCATCCTCGACCGGGTGCTCATCGCCGTCTTCTGGATGAAGCCGAAGGCTGCGGACTCCGACAGCCCGAACCGCTCCATGAGGATCCCCTTGGCGCCGTCGACCAGTCGCCGGGTCTCGAGCTTGTCCTCGGCACTCACCGGTTGGCCGTTGCCGTCGGATGCGCTCGCCTGCTCGGCCTCGGCGGCGATGGCCCACTCCTGCTCACACCGGGCCACGGCCTGGTCGATGGCGGGTATCAGCTCGATGCGCTGGAAGGGCTTGACCAGATAGGCGGCGACACCGGCGTCCCGGGCCTCGTCGATCAGGTTCCGCTGACTGAAGGCGGTGAGGATCAGCACCGCCACCTTGATGTCCAGGTCCCGGATGGCGCGGGCAGCAGCCAGGCCGTCGGAGCCGGGCATCTTCACGTCGAGGATGACCAGGTCGGGATGGTGGGCGGCCACCAGGTCGACCGCCTCGTCCCCCCGTCCGGTCTCCCCGACCACGTCGTACCCCTCGTCCAACAGGATCTCCTTCAGATCGAGCCGGATGATGGCCTCGTCTTCGGCGATGACCACGCGCCTGGTCATAGTCACTCAGATCCTTCCGATTCGGGACCGACGGCGTCGAGTGACGCCACCGGGGGACGACATGCGGAGCACTGGTCCACTGGGCAGGTACAGACCGTCAACCGGGACCGACCACCAAGCGGTCCAGCAGCTCATCCTGACGACGTTCGAGCTCTTCGATCTCTGCGATCAGGGAGGTGCGTGTCTGCAGCATGACAGATGCGTGCCGGCTGGCCTCGTCGTGCTCCTTGGACGCCACCGGGGTCTCTGCCACCAACGCCTTGATCCGGGTGTCGTCGGCGATCTCGTTGACCACCACCAGCTGCTCGTCGAGGACGGCCAGCTGCGCCCGGGCGCGCGTCAGCCGGTCGTGGGCATCACTGAGGCGGCGTTCGACACTGGCGCGGTGCATGGGAGGGCAATTGTACGCATGGTGCGACAGGGGGGATGCGAATTCGGCCAATTGCAGCACGCTCGACCCGATGGTCAGGAGCGGGGAAGCTCGATCCACGCCCTTCGCCGCACCAGCTGTTCCATCAGCCGACGGTCCGGGGCGGGCCCGAGCCCCGGGCCGGTGGGGAGGTCCACGACCAGGGAGCGGTCGGTGTCGTCCCGACGGAGGATGCGGCGCGGGACCAGGTCGACACCGAGGTACCCCTCGGCCGGACTGAGGTCACCCGGCCAGGCGAGCCCGGGCAGTGCCGCCAGGGTGGCGTTGACTCCCCTGGCATAGCCAGACTCGTACATGCCCCCCATCCACATCGGCACTCCCGACTCGGCACAGAGCCCGATCACGTCGAGGGCGGCACCCAGCCCGCCGAGCCGGGCCGGCTTCACGCACACCACCGAGCAGGCACCCTGGTCGAGGGCGGTCCGGGTGGAGCGGAACGAGTCGAGGCTCTCGTCGAGGCACACCGGGGTGGCCAACCGAGCGGCCAGCCGGGCGTGACCGGCCAGGTCGGCCCGGTCCAGGGGCTGTTCGATGCAGAGCAGTCCGAACGGGTCGAGGGCCTCCAGCAGGCCCGCCTGGTCCTCGCGGTAGGAACCGTTGGCGTCGACCTGCACGGACAGGTCCGGGAACGTCCGGGTCACCGCCTCGACCGGCTCCACGTCCCAGCCCGGGCCGATCTTCATCTTGATCCGCCGACAGCCCGCCTCCACCCAGGGCCCGACTTCGGCCACCAGCTGCTCGATCGAGTCGGCCTGTCCGACCACAGCCCCCACCGGCACCTGTCGGCCCTCGACGCCGAGTGCGCTCGCCAGGGAGCGCCCCTCGGCCCGGAGATGGGCGTCGGCCACCGCCATCTCGAGGGCGGCGTAGGCCAGGGTGCCGTCGGGGGCGGCCTGTCGGGTCCCCGCCAGCTCCGAGGGACGCGGCAGGCGCGCCCCGGCCACGGGTGCCAGGTCGACCAGGCCGGGGACGAGTGCGTGCTCGAGCAGGGCGAACGACCGGGTCACGTCCTCGCTGTCGAAGGTGGTGTCGGCCAGGGCGGCGCACTCGCCCCAGCCCTCCACCAGGGAGCCGGATGCGTTGGCAACCACCTGCACGATCACCAACGGGCGTTGACGATGGGTGCCCCTGGCCGTCCGCACCGGACGGAGGAACGGCAGTTCCACCAGCCAGAGCTGCACGGCGAGCAATCCGACACCTTGCCCGGCCCCTTGCCCGGCCCCGATGCCCGCCCACCGCTCGGAGAGCCCGGGGGAAGCGTCGAGGTCCACCCGCCAAGCCTACGGTTCGCGACGGTCGGTCCGACGGTGGACCGTGCCGCGGGGTTCGGCATCCGAGGTCATTCGGCCCTCCAGGCGTGCGGATAGGCTGCGCCCCCACCGGCCCGGGTGACGGAATGGCAGACGTGGTGGACTCAAAATCCACTGTCCGAAAGGGCGTGCGGGTTCGAATCCCGCCCCGGGCACCACTGTGATGTCGCGAGACATCGAGGACAGGTGAACCCCCGTGTGCGTGGTGCCGGCCCCTCATCCGAGGGCCGGTCCGCGCAGGTGGGGTCCGCGTTGACCCCATCGTGACCCCACGCTGACCCCACGGTGACCCCTCGGTAATCACCTCACCGCGTCGCGGCCGTGTCACACTTGGTCGCCCACGAGAGACCCCCGTGGGCGAGAACGTTCGAGAGGAGTCGGTAGGTGCTGGCCTTTACCTTTCCGGGACAAGGATCGCAACGGTCCGGGATGGGTCACGCCTGGGTCGAGCACCCCTCCTGGGAAGTGGCGGCCGAGGCCTCGGAGATCGCCGGCCGTGACCTCACCAACCTGCTGTTGGACGCGCCCATGGAGGAGCTGACCAAGACAGCCAACGCCCAGCTGGCCACCTTCGTGATGAGCCTGGTGGTCCTCGACGCCGTGGAGCGGCTCGGCCTGTTCCCCGCCGCGTGCGCCGGACACAGCCTCGGCGAGTACACCGCGCTGGTGGCCTCGGGCGCGCTTTCCTTGGCCGACGGGACCAGGCTGGTCATCGAACGCGGCAACGCCATGCAGCAGGCGGCCGACGAGCGACCGGGCACCATGGCGGCCCTCATCGGCATCACCGACGGCGACGCCGAGGCGGCCTGCCAGCGTGCCGAGGACGAGGTGTGGGTGGCCAACTTCAACGCACCTGGCCAGGTCGTGATCGCCGGGACCGTGCAGGGCATCGCTTCGGCCACCGACCGGGCCAAGGAGTTCGGCGCCCGCAAGGTGCTGCCCATTCCGGTGTCGGGCGCCTTCCACACCCAGCTGATGCTCCCGGCCCGGACCCGACTCCGCCAGACACTCGACACGGTGGAGTTCCACTCCCCCGAGGTCCCCGTGGTGGCCAACGTTGACGCCCGGGTGCACACCGACCCCGCCGAGTGGCCGGGCCTGCTCTCGTCGCAACTGTGCAGCCCGGTCCGGTGGCGCCAGTCGCTCGAGGCCCTCGGCGGACGGGGTGCATCGGTGGTGGCCGAGCTCGGACCGGGCGGCGTGCTGACCGGGATGGTCCGTCGGACCATCCCCGACGTCCGGGGCGTGGCCGTGTCGGTGCCCGCCGACCTCGACAAGCTGATGGACGCGGTGGCCGGCACCGAGGAGTGGACGGCATCCTCCCCGGCCCACCAGGGCGAGCACCTGTACACCTCCGAGCGGGTCATCGTGAGCCCGACCCCGGGGGTGTTCGAGCCCGACGTGCACCTGGCCGCCCTCGAGAGCACCGCCCTGGCCGAGGCCACCGCCGCACCCGGAAGTGGCGACGGCGCCGAGCCCGGATCTCTGCTGGCCGTGGGCGACCGTGTGGGCACGGTGGGCCTCACCGACGTGCGCACCCCCTTCGACGGGATCCTGGTCCGATGGTTGGCGGTCCGGGGTGAGCGGGTGGTCGAAGGACAGCCGGTGGCCTGGATCCGGACCCCGGGGAGCGCATCATGACCGACGAGAGCCCGTCCCCCACCGACCCGGACTTGCCGCCGGCCGACGGCCGGGTCGTCCTGGTCACCGGTGGCTCCCGCGGCATCGGCATGGCCTGTGCGCGTTGGTTCCTGGCCCACGGCGACCGGGTGGCGGTCACCTCACGATCCGGTGTCACCGAGGACGAGGCGGCGCCCGGTCCCGACCGCTTCCTCTCCCTGGCCTGTGACGTCACCGTCCAGGCACAGGTGGACGCGGCGTTCGCCGCTGTCGAGGAGGCCTGGGGCCCGGTGGAGGTGCTGGTGGCCAACGCCGGCGTCACCCGGGACACCCTGGTGCTGCGGATGAGCGAGGATGCCTGGTCGGAGGTGATCGACACCAACCTCACCGGCGTGTTCCGGGTGGCCAAGCGGGCCCTGGCCAAGATGATCCGGCTCCGGCGCGGCCGGGTGATCATGGTCTCCTCGGTGGGCGCATTCATCGGATCGGTGGGCCAGGCCAACTACGCCGCCTCCAAGGCCGGGCTGGTGGGCATGGCCCGATCGATGGCCCGGGAGGTGGCCAGCCGCTCGATCACCGTGAACGTAGTTGCCCCCGGACTGGTTGAAACGAATATGCTCGCAGCACTCGGAGAGGAACACATGCGAGCATTCGAGGCCCAGGTACCCCTGGGTCGGGTGGCCCGACCCGAGGAGATCGCCGAGGCAGTGGGATTCCTGGCCTCGGACGGGGCCGGCTATGTGACCGGCGCGGTGCTGCCTGTCGACGGAGGGCTGGCCATGGGTATGTGATCCGTGCCCACCAGGGTCCGGTCCACCTGGGTCCGGTCCGACGGGATCGGGAGCGGCTTCCATCAGGGCCCGGTCCGAGGAATGGTCCAGGCGAGGCCACCTCAGCGCAGCACCGGCAGGTCAGAACAAGCAACACCGGCAACACCGGCAACACCGGCAACACCGGCAACAGCAGCAACACCAGCACCGCCGGACGGAATCAAGTGACCGACACAGACCACAACAAGGAAAAGGGAGCAATTGCGTGAGTGACGACGAGGCATTCGAGAAGTTCAAGGAGTGCGCGGTGGAGGTGCTCCAGGTGCCTGCGGAGAAGGTGACCAAGGAGGCGCGGTTCGCCGAGGACCTCGACGCCGACAGCCTCGACCTGGTCGAGCTGGTGATGGCGCTGGAGGAGACCTTCGACGTCTCGGTGGACGAGACCGAGCTCGAGGGCATCGAGACCATCGGTCAGGCCTACGACCTGATCACCGCCAAGCTCTGATGCTCCTGGGCTTCGGTCCGGACGGTCCGATCCCCGGACGGCGGGTGGCCATCACCGGTCGAGGGGTCGTGTCGTGCTGCGGCGTGGGGACCGACGCACTGTGGGAGGGGCTCAACGGACTCCCCATGGAGGGCGAGCGCCGGGTGCCCGACTTCGACCCGGAGGTGTGGGTCTCCGCCAAGGAGGCCCGCCACCTCGACCGGTTCGCCCAATTCAGCGTGGCCGTGGCCGCCATGGCGCTCGACGACGCCGGGGACCTCGGCGCCGACCCGGGCCGCTCCGCGGTGATCATGGGCACCGGGGTGGGTGGCCTCCAGACCCTGGAGGACCAGATCCTCATCTTCGGGGAGAAGGGGGCACGGCGGGTCTCGCCGCGCCTCGTCCCGATGATGATGTCCAACGCCGGCGCCGCCGCCGTCTCCATCCGCCTCGGCTGGCACGGCCCGTCCGAGACGATCATCACCGCCTGTGCCGCCGGGGCCCACAGCATCGGGCACGCCGCCCTCTTGGTGGCGTCAGGTCGATGTGATGTGGCCGTCGGCGGATCGGCCGAGGCGGGCATGACCCCGGTGGGCATGGCCGCCTTCGCCAACATGACCGCCCTGTCCACCTCGGGGAACTCACGACCCTTCGACATCCGACGCGACGGCTTCGTGATCACCGAGGGCGCCGGGGCGCTGGTCCTCGAGGCCTGGGACCACGCCGTGGCCCGCGGCGCCCACATCTACGGCGAGCTGGCCGGTACGGCGAGTACCGCCGACGCCCACCACATCACCGCTCCGATCCCCGGAGGATCCGGGGCGGCCGCTTGCATGGCCCAGGCCGTGGAGGACGCCCGGATCACCCCGGACCAGATCGGCCACATCAACGCCCACGGCACGTCCACCCCCCTCAACGACAAGGCGGAGTCGGATGCCATCGCCAAGGTGTTCGGCGCGTCCTCTCCCCCGGTGACCTCCACCAAGGGCATCACCGGGCACGGCCTGGCCGCCGCCGGCGCCATCGAGGCGGTGGGTGTCCTCTTGAGCATGGAGCACCGCCTGATCCCGCCCACCTCGGGGTACGAGCAGCCTGACCCGGACATCCACCTGGACATCGTGGCCGGCACGGCACGACCGTGGGAACCGGCGCCCGTACTGTCCAACTCGTTCGGTTTCGGGGGGCACAACGGGTCGCTGGTGATCGTTCCCGCCTAGCGGGTCCGGCCCCAGCTCCGACCCGTT
>JADGOG010000114.1 GCA_017883065.1 Acidimicrobiales bacterium
CGACCCTTGGTGTCGGTGACGGTGGCCTCGGCGTAGGCCACCTGGCGGGCCATCCGCACCACCTCTCCGCGCAGCCCGTAGACCTCGCCGACCATGGCCGGCCGCATGGTCTCGACCTTCATCTCCAGCGTGGCCCGGGTGCGGTCCTTCCCAGCCATGGCCGCGTTGATGGCGAAGTTCATCGCACCGTCGAGGAGGAGCCCGTGGACGCCGGCCTGCACGACTCCGTGGGGATTGCAGGCCACCGCCTCGGGCACGAACGTGCCGGCCACCCAGCCCAGGTCCTCACCGTCGACGCCGTAGTCGTCGAAGGAGGCGCCGACCGTGCCGATCAGCTCCATCCCCCCATTGCCCAGCCAGCGGTCCATGTCCTTGATCCGGCCCGTCATCTCCCTGACCGTACCTGCCGGTTGGATCACCGTCGACAAGGGGGCCGGCCGGGGCGGCCTGGATGTCCGACGGGGCAGTTGACGGGGCGGCCTGGGCGACTACGATCTGTCTCGGAAGATATTCTTGACCACTCGGTCAAGTTTCTGAGGCCAAGCAGTCGAGGACCAACGAGAAGTTCCACCACGACCCGAATCAGGCCGGCAGGCATCTGCTCCGCCGGACCTCGGAAGGAGACCCATCATGACCGACGCCGTGATCATCGACGCAGTCCGCACCCCTGGAGGGAGGCGGAACGGAAAGCTTCGCAACTGGCATGCAGCCGACCTCGCCTCCGAGCCGCTGAAGGCCCTCGTGGAGCGGAACGACCTCGATCCCGGACTGGTCGACGACGTGATCATGGGGTGCGTGATGCAGGTGGGTGAGCAGTCGCTCAATGTGGGTCGCAGCGCCGTTCTGGCCGCCGGCTTCCCCGAGTCCGTGCCCGCCACCACCATCGACCGCCAGTGCGGCTCATCGCAGCAGGCGCTCCACTTCGGCGCCCAGGGCGTCATCGCCGGTGCCTACGACGTCGTCATCGGCGCCGGCGTCGAGGTGATGTCCCGCACGCCGATGGGCTCCTCGGTCGTGCGCGACCTCGGATTCCCCTTCGGTCCCCGCACCATGAACCGTTACGCGGAGCGTGGCGGACTGGTCAGCCAGGGCGAGGGCGCCGAGCTGATCGCCGAGCAGTGGGGCCTGTCCCGTGAGGACCTCGACCAATTTTCGGTGCAGTCGCACCAGCGGGCCGCCCAGGCCACGGCGGAGGGCCGATTCGAGCGGGAGATCATCTCGGTGGCCGTCAAGGACGACGACCGGGCCGATACCGACGAGCTGATGACCACCGACGAGGGCATCCGCCCCGACTCCTCGGTGGAGGTGCTGGGCAACCTGAAGCCGGCCTTCCGTCCCGAGAACGGCAAGGTCACCGCCGGCAACTCGTCCCAGATCACCGACGGGGCCTCCGGCGTCCTCGTCATGAGCGAGGAGAAGGCGTCGTCACTGGGCCTCACCCCCCGTGCCCGCTTCCACGCCTTCGCGGTGGCCGGCAGCGACCCGATCACCATGCTGACCGGTCCCATCCCGGCGACCCGTTCGGTGCTGGAGAAGGCCAAGCTGACCCTCGACGACATCGACGCCATCGAGATCAACGAGGCCTTCGCCGTGGTGCCACTGGCCTGGGCCAAGGAGTTCGGTGCCGACATGAGCAAGGTCAACGTCAACGGGGGCGCCATCGCCCTGGGTCACCCGCTCGGGGCCTCCGGCGCCAAGCTGATGGCCACCCTGCTCAATGAGCTCGAGCGCATCGGGGGCCGCTACGGCCTGCTCACCATGTGCGAGGGCGGCGGCATGGCCAACGCCACCATCATCGAGCGCCTGGGCTGATCCCAGAGGCGAGCGGGACGGTCGGCTTCGGCCGATGGCCGCTCACGGTTGACCGTTCGCCGGTAGCCGTTCAGCAGTGACGAAGAACCGGCCCTCCGGGGCCGGTTCTTCGCGATCGGGGTGACCTCATGACGAGGGACCGGTCGGGGTGGGGCCCGGGTCTAGCGGCACGTTCTCGTGGTGCCTCTTCTTGTTTTCGTACTATTCGTATGGTCTGGCAAGCCTGATGAGACCTACTAATGGCATGAAAGCAAGAGAAGGACCCGGCCGAGGTCCGCTGTCGGGTCGATCTTCAGTGGTAGCGGGTGGCCAGGATCAGGCCCACGAAGATGACCGCGATGGCCGCCACCAACCAGAGGTTGCTGACGCCCCCGGGGAGCAGGTCGGCGTAGTCGAGGATGACCACCAGCACGCCCACGAGGAAGAGGGCCAGGATGGTGATGCCCAGCCAACGCGAGCTGGTCTTCACGCTCTTGGGGACCGGCGGCGTGTACCTGGCGCTCTGCACCGACTGGTTGGGAGCGGTGGTACGACCGCCCGACGAGCGGCCCTTCTTCTGCGCTCTTCCCGGTCCGGCCTTGGAGTTGGCCTTGGTTGCCATGGCCGAAGAATAGCCAGGCCTCACCCCCGGAGGTGGGCAGTCGATCTGTGGCCGGTACGATCAACGGACCATGGGGACCCAGGTGCTGGTCATCGACAACTACGACTCGTTCGTCTACAACCTCGTCCAGGAGCTGGGCGAACTCGGTGCCGACCCGGTGGTCCACCGCAACGACGCCATCGACATCGAGGGCATCCGGGCGGCGGCCCCGGACGCCATCTTGATCTCGCCGGGTCCGGGTCGACCCGAGGACGCCGGCATCTCCATGGCGGTCGTCCGGGAACTGGCCGGGGAGTTCCCCATCCTCGGGGTCTGCCTGGGCCACCAGGCCATCGGTGAGGTCTACGGGGGTGACGTGGTGGCTGCGCCCACCCTCATGCACGGCAAGACCTCGTCGGTGCATCACGACGGCCGCGGGGTCTTCGCGGGACTACCCGAGCCGTTCGTGGCCACCCGCTACCACTCGCTGGTGGTCGAGCCGACCACCGTCCCCGAGGTGCTCGAGGTGACCGCCACCACGGGCGACGGGGTGATCATGGGACTGCGCCACCGGAGCCTCCTGGTCGAAGGGGTCCAGTTCCACCCTGAGTCGTTGCTCACGCCGAGCGGTCCGGCGCTGCTGTCGAACTTCCTGGCCATGGCGGCGACTGCGGCCATCGCTCAGCGCTGAGCCAGGGAGCCGATCCACACAGCGTCGTTAGGAGGCCGACTTCCTGTGATGGCCCGACCGAGCGTGGGCCCCGGTGCTCGAGGTGCTGCTCGACGGGTTGGTGGTCGAGGTGGTCGTGGTCGAGGTGGTCGTGGTGGTGGGCGGTGCCGGTCCGATCGAGACGGCCAGGTTGACCGCGCTGCCCGGGGTGACCTGGGCACCGGCACCGGGGTTCTGGTTGGTCACCTGACCGGCGGGCTGGTTCGACGTCACCTGATTGATCGATCCCACGGTGAGGTTGGCGCTGGTGAGCGCGGCACCGGCCTGCACCTGATTGAGACCGATCAGTGAGGGGACGCTCACGTTGGCCGGACCGGATGAGACGGTCAAGGTGACCGGACTGCCCGCATCGACCTTGGTACCCGAGCTCGGATCCGTGCTGATCACCAAGCCACTGGATACCGTGGGGCTCGGCTTGTGGACAATGGTGGCGGTGAGGCCCAGTTGCTGCAGCTGCGCCTGGGCGCTCTGCGCCGTGGTGCCCGTCAGGCCCGACGGCACCGTCACCTTCTTGACCTTTGGCCCGACAGCCACCTTGAGCGTGACCGTGTCACCCTTCTTCACCAGGCTGCTGGCGGCAGGGTCGGTGGACAATACCGTCCCCACCTTCTGGGACGAGACCTGGTCGGTCGTCCTGACCACCAGACCGTCCGCCTCGAGTTTGGTGGTGGCCTGCTGCACGGTCTGGCCCGCCACCGAGGGGAGGTTGAAGGACGCGCTGCCACCCAGGTAACCGAGGTTGCGGAGGAGGAAGAACCCGGCCACGACCAGCAGCGCCAACAGGACGGCCAGGATGATGGCGTAGGTACGGGTGCGGTTGGAGGTCGGCTCGTCGCCGTCGTCGGCGCCCGGTGCCCCGCCTTGGCCCACCACTCCGACAGCCTGGGTCTGGTCCTGGCCACCCACGGCACCGACGGCCTGGGTGGTCCCGGCCACGGCGAGCAGTGCGGTGGCGTCGTCCATGGCCAGTACGGTCCGGCCCTCGTTGAAGCGGAGGAGATCGGCGCGCAGATCCTCGGCGGTGGCGTACCGGTGGGAGGCGTCCTTGGCCATCGCCTTCAGGATGATCGCTTCGAACGTCGGAGGGATCGACGGGTTGAGCTCACGAGGGGCCGGGGGATGGTCACGCACGTGCTTGGAAGCCACCGCCACCGGGGTGTCCCCGAGGAACGGCGGACGACCGGTGACCATCTCGAAGAGGACCACGCCGAGCGAGTAGATGTCGCTGCGGGCATCGACACCGACGCCCTCGGCCTGCTCGGGCGAGAAGTAGGTCGCCGTCCCCATCACCGCTCCGGTCTGGGTGAGGCTCTCCTCGGTGTTGATGGCACGGGCGATGCCGAAATCGGTGACCTTCACCTGGCCCTCGTCGGTGATCAGGACGTTGCCGGGTTTGACGTCGCGGTGGATCACGCCGTGCTTGTGGGCGTAGCCGAGGGCGGCGGCCACCGGTGCGCCGATGTCGGCGGTGCGGTCAGCCGACAGTGGTCCGGCCGTCTTCAGGATGGCCGAGAGCGGGCGCCCGTCGATGAATTCCATCACGATGAAGTAGGTGCCCGAGTCCTCGCCCCAGTCGAAGACCGGGACGATGTTGGGATGGGAGAGGTTGGCGGCTGCTTGGGCTTCACGACGGAACCGCTCGACGAACGAGCGGTCTATCGAGAGCTCGGGGAAGAGCACCTTGAGGGCGACCGGCCGGTCGAGCAGCCGGTCGTGGGCGCGGTAGACCTCGGCCATGCCTCCACGGGCGATCAGGTGGTTCAGTTCGTAGCGCTCAGAGAAGACGCGGGGCGGCTCATTCGGGTCCATGTGGGTCAAAGCCTAGGCCTGCGTTCGCTCGGGTCCGGGGTTCTCATCGTTCCTCGTTCGTGAAGGTCGGGGTGCAGCATCGGTGAAAGGTCCAACGGGTGCCGTCCGGTGGGCACACTGACCGTCGGCGGTGGGAAGAGAATCACGGGGTCAGCCCCAGTGCATCACCGAGAATGGCCTTGGTCGGCGGGCCGGAGATCGAGGCACCGGTGTCGCTGCCCGGTTGATTGGGCACCACCACGGCCACGGCCACCTTGGGGTCGTTGGCCGGAGCGAAGGCGATCATCCAGTCATTGGTCAGGGAGGCGTTGGGGCCTGTCTCGGCGGTACCCGTCTTGGCGGCCACGTTCCAACCGGCCGGGAACACCCCCCCTGCCGTGCCTCTAGTGACCACCGCCTGCATCAGGGAGGTGACCGCGGCGGCGGTGATGGGATTGGTGGCGGTCAACCATGGCTTGGGCGTGTACGCCCGCACCAGGTTCCCCTGGGTGTCTCGGACCTGCTCCATCACGTGGGGGGTCATGACCACCCCCTGGTTGGCCATCCCGGCCGCCACCAGGCTCATCTGCAGAGCGGTTGCCGTCACGTCCTGCTGACCGAAGGCCGAGTAGGCCTGGGACGGCTTGTTGTTGGTCAGTTGGGCCACCGTCGGGAAGTTGGACACGCCGACGCCGGGCAGGTCCAGGGGGATCCGCTGGTTGAACCCGAAGGCCTGGGCTTCACTGTTGAGGTTCTGGGCACCGAGGGCCATGCCGTACTGGGCGAAGGCGGTGTCACACGAGGCAGGAAGGGTGATCACCAGTGTCCCACCGCACTTCTCCGGCCCGTTGGGACCGCTGTGACCGTAGTTGCACAGCGGGATGTTCGACTGGGGCAGCGGGATGCATTGCTGTTGGGGGATGTCCACCTTGGCCAGAGCCGGCTGGTGGTCGTAGATGGCCGCCGTGGTGACCGTCTTGAAGGTCGAACCGGGGAGGAACCCGAACTGGAAGGTGCGGGATACCAGGGGGCTTTGGCCGCTCGTCGGATTGAGCTGGGCATATGCCGCCTTGACGGCCGCAGCATTGGTCGACACCAGAGGGTTGGGGTCATAGGTGGGGTTGGAGTACATGGCGAGGATGGCCCCGGTCTTCGGATTCAGTACCACCGCACCCTCCACCGGTGCATTGTCCTGGGCACCCACCTGGTCCATGATCGCCGCCACCTGCAGCTGGAGATGGGAGTTGATGGTCAAGGTGACATTATCGGTGGTGGTGCGGTTGACCAGCAGATCGCGCAGGGATGTTGCCGCCCGGGTGTGGGACTGGAGATAGGCGTTGTACTCGGCCTCGACCCCGGTCCGGGTTCCAAAGATCGTGTCGTAGCCGACGATCTGGGCGAACAACGGAGCGGTATTCGGGTTGTAGACCCGCCTGTACTTGTAGAGCCCGGACTTGGCCGTCACCGATGTAGCCAGGTTCACCCCGTCGGCGGAAAGGATGTCCCCCCGGGGTTGGCTCAGCTGTACCGCCACCACCCGCGGGTTCTGTGGACTGTTGGCCAGCGAACTCGCCTTGATCACCTGGATGTTGTTGAGCTGGATGAACAGGGCGATGAAGCAGAGCACCATGAAGATACCGAGCCGACGGATCCGCTTCTCCATCAGGTACCCCCGGCCTTCGTGGTGGTGGGCGCTGCCCGTGGCGTGGAAGTGGTCGGAGCCGGCACCGAAGTGGTGGGCAGCACGGCCGGGTTCTGCTGGGACTGCTTGTCATTGACCAGGTTGGAGACGTACGTGCGGGCGCTGCCCACCGATGACTCCTCGACCCCGGCCTTGAGGGGCTCGAGATACAGGGAAGGCACGTCCGAGGTGGTGACCCCGGTGCGCTCGACCTCGACCGGGTGGTACCAGAGGAAGCCGCCCACGCGGCCCTGGTAGATGACCAGCTCGTTGTTCTTCACGCCCACGAAGTAGGAGTTGGTGTCGTACCAGCGGACGGCGAAGAGGGCGGCGGCCAGCACCGCCACCAGCAGGATCAAGAACAGCAGGGTCCGGAAGGTGATCAGTCGGCGGCCTCGTGCCAGCCGCTTGGCCCGGCGCTTGGCCCGGCGGCGCTCCCGGCGGCCAGGGGGCGCCTTTTCGGCGGCAGGCGATGCCGCGATCACACCGGCTTCGGTGGGAGAGAAGCCCTGGGGAAGAGGAGGCGGCTTGGCGAAGTCGGAGTTCACCGCGGCCACCGTGGGGGCGGACTCGTCATCGTCCTCTCCGACCACCACGTCGACGATCACCACGGTGATGTTGTCGCTGCCCCCGTGGGTGCGTGCCGCCTGGACCAGCAATTCGGCCGCCTTCTGGGGATCGGAGACCGAGGCGAGGACATCGGCAATCTGCTCGACGGTGAGCTCGTTGGTGAGGCCGTCGCTGCACAGCAGGTAACGGTCTCCCCGGACCGGTTGGATCCGCCACAGGTCGACGGCCACGTCGGTGGCCACACCGAGGGCTCGGGTGAGGATGTGGCGGTGCGGGTGGACGGCGGCCTCGGCCTCGGTCAGCTCGCCGGTACGCACCATCTCCTCGGCCAGGCTGTGGTCGGTGGTGATCTGGGTGATCTCCCCCTCGTGGAACCGGTAGGAGCGGGAGTCACCCACGTTGACCAGGGCCAGGACGTCGCGTCCGTCTTCGTTGACCAGGGCCACGGCGGTGAGCGTGGTGCCCATCCCCCGGAGGTCGGGATTGTCCTGGCTGTGGTGCCAGACGACGCCGTTGGCCTCGGTGACCGCCTCGGACAGGCCGAAGCCGGTGGGCTGCCTTCCGAAGGCGGCAGTCAGGGCGTCGACGGCCAGGCGGGACGCCACCTCTCCGCCAGCGTGGCCGCCCATCCCGTCGGCCACCGCGAAGAGGTTGGAGGTCTCGATGGCCAGGTCCTGGTTGACCGAGCGGACCAGGCCGGTGTCGGTGGCCGATCCGGAGCGGAGGAGGGTCATCTCACCTCCCGATCTCGAACACGGTGCCGCCCACCTGCAGGAGGTCGCCCTTGTCGAGACGGGTCCGCTCGTCGATGCGCTCGGCGTTCACCCAGGTCCCGTTGGTCGACCCGAGGTCCTCGGCCCACAGATCGCCGTCGAGCCGGAAGAGCCGGGCGTGCAGGTTGGAGGAGTAGGTGTCGTAGTCGATGGGCACGCCGCAGCCAGCGGCCCGGCCCACGGTGACCTCGTCACCGATGTCGTAGGTGCGACCGGCCTGGTCTTCGGGGCGGATCACATGGAGGCGGAGCTGTTTGGCCTTCCGCTTCTTGCCATCGACAATCGGATCGGCGTCGCCGCCGCGGCGCCGGCGGCGCTTGAGGGGGCGGACCTCCACCCACACGGCGCGGACCACCCACATGAAGAACAGCCACAACAAGATGATCACGCCGTACTCGAGCGCTCGGAGTACCGGGGTGTTGTCCGTTGGTCCGGGGAGCGAAACCAGGATCAGGTGCATTCGCGCTCAGACGCCGGCTTTCACGAGGTCTCGAACCGGAGCACGGTGGTTCCGATCACGATCTGGTCCCCGTCGACCAGCTTCCGCTCGCGAATCGGTGCCCCATTGACCCGGGTGCCGTTGGTCGAATTGAGGTCGACCACGACCACGTCGTTGCCGACCCGGCGAATCTCGGCGTGACGGCGACTGGCGTTGGGATCGGTGATCATCACCGAGCTTTCGGGGAGGCGCCCGAGAGTGAGGGGCTCGGGTCCGAGCACCACACGGTTGCCGTCAGCGGTCACCACCGAGGCGGCGGGAAGGCCGGCCGGCCCTTCATGGACGTCGGAGACGATCTCGAAGCGACCCCGGCGCTGGCGGGGATCCTCCATGACCGACACGGTGACCGGGCCGACGAACACGTAGTTTTCGGTCCGGGCGTGGTCGCGGGCCGCCTGTTCGAGTTCGCGCACCAGGGCGTCGAGAAAGCTCTCGAAGCGGTCGAAATCGTTGGCCGAGAGGTGCACCACGAAAGCGTTGGGTGAGATCAGCCCGTGCACCCCGACGCGCCTCTGGAGGTCCATCTCCCTGGTCAGCCGGCGCCCGATCTCCACGGGATGCAGATCGCCCCGAAAAGCCTTGGAGAGGGTGCCGTCCACCATGCGCTCGAGGCGCCCTTCGAAGCGTTGCAATCCCATGTCAGGCGTCAGCCTACCGGTGCCAACACCAAGATTGGGGGTAGGGCCGGCCCGACCGGTCGGTACCGGTCTCGGCTGGGCGGCGACCCAGCGGGGTCGTCCGGCCTCCGTGCGCGCGTGAAGTGGGGGTTTGGAACTTCGGGTAGCCTCTTTCGGTCGCTCGGGCGAGTGGCGGAATTGGCAGACGCGCAGGATTCAGGTTCCTGTGTCCGAAAGGATGTGGGGGTTCAAGTCCCCCCTCGCCCACCACGGGGTGTCGACAAAACTTGGCGGGTCGCGACGACAAAACTCCAACTGCAAGCGGCGCCTGTCTGCTCAAGGAGGT
>JADGOG010000205.1 GCA_017883065.1 Acidimicrobiales bacterium
GCTGTGCCCGGTCAGGACCAGGGGAAGTGAGGTCAGGCGACAGGCCTCGGCCAGGGTGGCGAGATCCTTGCGGGGCTCGATGTTCCCCACATGGAGGACGAACTGCTCGGGGAGGCGATAGCGGGAGCGCACCCGGGCCGTCTCCTCGGCCGTGGGGGGAGCCATGCCGGGGCCGGGGGCCGAGTGCACCACCACGGCATCACGGCCGATGACCGCCTTGACCCGCTCGGCGGTGAACTCCGACATGGCCACAATGGCATCCGCGTGGCGGAGGGCGTGGCGGATCAGCATCTTCTCCCCCATCACCCGGGAGCGCGGGAACGCCCAGGGAACGTCGAAGATGGCCATGTCGTGGACGGTGGACACCATGGGGCCGTTCCGACGGATCGGCAGGTCGACGTCGAGGCCGTGGAAGAGGTCGGCGGATCCGAATCCCATGGCCCCCGAGAGCGCCCTGGTCACGCCTCCGGACTCGCCCCTGACCAGAGGGGTGATACCGGGTGGCAGCTCGGCAAGGCCCGCGGGATGGACGGCGGCGGAGAGCCGGGCATCCACCGAGCCGCTCAGACCGGCCAGAAGCTCGCGGATGTAGGTGCTGACCCCACCTCCCCGGGCGTCGAGCGGGAGGGCATTGAACATGATGTGCGGCGAGCGAGACGTCACCGGAAAACCGCCGGGATCGTCGAGGCCGGCCCGGACACCGGGCGACGGAGGTCTGGTGCCGTGCGTCCACCGTCCCGGTCACCGACGTACCGGTGGAGTGGACCATCGTCCGCAACGACGGCCGGTCCCCCTGCCAGCCGGCGCGGGTTGGAGTTCATTTCGAAGCGTCCACCGGCTTGGCCAGGAGGTCCACCCCCATGTCCGAACCACCCCTGGCTATGCGGGCCATGTCGGACATCCCTATGGACACGCCGGCGATGATGATCGGCGCCACGGTGGGTCCCCCGATCCAGAAGATGTCGAAGAGGCCGTCGACGTAGTGGGAGAGCAGCACGACGAGTCCGAGGGTCCCGAGGGCATAGGGAAGTCGGAGCATGGTCCGCATGGTCACCACCACCAAGAAGACGAAGGCCAGCGACCCGACGACGCCGGTGGAGGCGAGATTGTCGATGATCACGTTGGGGGGCGCAGTCACGTAGAGGTACTGCGGCAAGTTGTAGAAGCGCATGCCCTCACCGAGGATGGGGCTGAGATGCCACACGTGGAGGGCGGCGTTGATCTGGTCGAACCGGATCGATACCGAGTTGAACTTCGGGTTGTTCTTGGCGTTGATCGAGAAGCTGTAATAGAGCAGCCCCACCACCGGAAGCAGCGCCAGGCCGATCATCCTCGATCGGCTCCGGACCTCCGGGTTGAGCAGGAAGGCGACCACCAGAGCCAGGATCACCAGGATGGCCGACTGACGCGACTGGGATGCGAGGAGCCCGCCGATGCACAGGTACTTGGACACCCGGGCCATCCGGTGGCCGATGTTCGCCCAAGGCGGGTTGATCTGGGCGACCACGATGGCCACCCACAAGAGGGCCCCGATGGAGTTCTTCTGATAGGCCCCCCACTGCGCCGGGTGGAAGTGCAGCTTGACCGCGTAGCCCATGGCCACCACGGCCAGGATGGAGGCACCACCGAGGTAGAGACGAAAGGCCTGACGGGTGCGGGCGTTGGTGGCGATCACCCATCCGATCATCACCGTGGCGCCCAGATAGGAGAATCGGTGGAACCACTCCACGATGTTGTAGCGGTTGGGGTGGGCGACGACCACCAGGATCAAGATGGCCTGGTACCAGACCACACCGCGCAGGAACTGGCGGAGATGGTGCGCCTGGCTCCACCGAATATGGAACAGGCTCACCACGCCGCCGATGAAGACCAGCAGGTCCGCCATGCTCAGGTTGGTGCTGGACCCACCCACCCGTTCGATCAACAGCGCTCCCGGCAGGGCGATGACCACCAAGAGGAGCGGATCGGCCACGAACAACCCGAAGACAAGCACCAGGGCGGCCAGGGCCAGCCCCAGCTTGAGACTCTCCACCGAGGCGACCCCGATGCCGGCGGCGACGGCCACCACCACCACCCAGATGGCCACGGACGAAGTGAAGGTGATGAACCGTCTGGACCGGACGCTCTCGAGCACACGACTCACGTTCGCTGTGCTGATCGGGCTCATGATGGGGTCGCGCTTTCGGTGTTCGTGCCTCGGGATCCTCGCAATGTGCGGCGGATCAAGCGTAGCTTCCGCATTGCGCTCAACCTTGCGTCGACCAATTGCATCTCAAGCTTTACCCTGGTCATGTCGACGGTATGCATGATCCCCGGACCGCCCCGACGGGCGTGTTCGACCGAACTCCCTCGAGCGGATCGACTCGACGGCTCATAGGAACCGCAATGACCACCCAGAACACGACCAGTGCGGCGAGCACCACCGACACGACGTCCCCCGCCACGTCCCTGGTGGTGTGTTCGCTCGAGCCGTGGGGAGAGGTCCGGCGCCGGATGCACATCCTGGTCGACGAGATGGTCGACCTCGAGCCGTCGTTGCACGTCTTGTACGTGGCCCCTCCCGTCGATATTCCCCACCGACTGGCGAAAGGCGAGTTCGGTGCTCTGTCCGGACCCCGCCTCGAGCGGGTCCACCCCCGCATCCACGTGCTCCGACCGCGCAAGTGGGCGCCACGGGTCCTCGGCAGCTACGCCGACCGCTCTCTCGAGCGCCAGGTCCTCGATGCCGTGGGCGAGCTCGGGTTGCATGACCCGCTCCTGTGGGTCAACGACGCCGTCTACGCATCGTTCACCGTCCGGACCGGTTGGCCCACCGTGTACGACATCACCGACGACTGGCTGGAGTCGGCGCAGACCCCGCGCCAACGCTCCCGGCTCGAGGCCAACGAGCAACTCCTGCTCGAGCGAGCCGAGGCCGTGGTGGTGTGCTCCCCCGACCTGGCCCGGTCCCGCGGCCGCGGCCGGACGGTCGAACTCATCCCCAACGGGGTCGATGTCGACCTGTTCCGGACCCAGCGCTCGCGTCCCTCGATCCTGCCGGATGCTCCTGTGGCGCTCTACGTCGGCACTCTGCACACCGACCGCTTCGATGTCCCGCTCGTCCTCGAACTGGCTGCTGCACGACCGGACATCCAGATCGTCCTGGTCGGCCCCAACAGCCTTCCGGCGGACCTCACCTCGCGGCTGCAGGCGGTGGACAACATCCATCTCCTCGGAGCCCGGCCCTACGAGCAGATTCCCGCGCTCCTCCAGCACGCCGACATCGTGATCATTCCCCACCTGGTCAATTCCTTCACCGAGAGCCTCGACCCGATCAAGGCCTACGAATGCCTGGCCGTCGGACGGCCCACCGTGTCCACCCCGGTGGCTGGGTTCCGCGAGCTGGATGCACCGGTGGTCAC
>JADGOG010000206.1 GCA_017883065.1 Acidimicrobiales bacterium
CAGAACTACAACGAGCTGTTCACCATGCACGGCAGCCTGATGCTCTACCTGTTCGCCGGTCCCTTCGCCTTCGGCGGCCTGGCCAACTACATCGTCCCGCTGCAGGTGGGGGCCCCCGACATGGCCTTCCCCCGGCTGAACGCCCTCTCCTACTGGCTCTACCTGGGCGGCTCGCTCACCATGATGTCGAGCTTCCTGGTGGCCGGCGGTGCGGCCAGCTTCGGATGGGTGGCCTACGCCCCGCTCTCCAACGCCACCAACTCCCCCGGGGCGGGTGCGGACCTGTGGCTGATGGCCCTGGCCCTCACCGGCTTCTCCGCCATCTTCACCGGGGTCAACCTGTGCGCCACCATCTTCTACCTGCGGGCGCCGGGCATGACCATGTTCCGGGTGCCGATCTTCTCGTGGAACATGCTGGTCACCGGCATCCTGATCCTCATCGCCTTCCCGGTGCTGTTCGGGGCGGTGGTCCTGCTCTTCTGTGACCGCCACTTCGGGACGCACATCTACTCCGTGCAGGGAGGAGGGGTACCGGTGCTGTGGCAGAACCTCTTCTGGTTCTTCGGGCACCCAGAGGTGTACATCCTGGCCTTGCCCTACTTCGGCATGGTCACCGACATCCTGCCGGTCTTCTCCCGCAAGCCACTCTTCGGCTACAAGGGCATGGTCTTCGCCACCATGACCATCGCCGCCCTGTCCACCGGGGTGTGGGCCCACCACATGTTCACCACCGGCGTGGTCCTGCTTCCGTTCTTCTCGCTGCTCTCCTACCTGATCGCCGTGCCCACCGGCATCAAGTTCTTCAACTGGATCGGCACCATGTGGGGCGGTCAACTGAGCTTCCAGACGCCGATGCTGTTCAGCATCGGGTTCCTGCTGGCCTTCTTGATGGGTGGGGTGACCGGCGTGCTGCTGGCGTCGCCCCCGGTCGACTTCATGACCCACGACACCTACTTCGTGGTGGCCCACTTCCACCAGGTGCTCATCGGGACGACGGTGTTCGCCGGGTTCGCCGGGTTCTACTTCTGGTACCCGAAGATGTTCGGGCGCATGCTGCGCGAAGGCCTGGGCAAGCTCCACTTCTGGGTCCTGTTCGTCGGCTTCTGGATGACCTTCCTGCCCCAGTACGTACTGGGCCTCGACGGCATGCCCCGCCGGGTGGCCGCCTACCTGCCCTCCAACGGCTGGACGACCCAGAACGTGATCTCCACGGTGGGGGCGTTCGTCATCGGGGCCTCCTTCCTCTTCTTCATGGTCAACCTGTGGGTCTCCTGGCGGAACCCGGTCGCCGCCGGCGACAACCCGTGGGACGGGCACACGTTGGAGTGGTTCACCTCCTCACCTCCCCCGCACCACAACTACACCCACCTCCCCCCGATCCGCTCGGAGCGCCCGACCTGGGACTACAACCATCCCGAGCACCGGACCATCCACAAGGACGACCACAAGAAGCCGCCCGTCCCGGTCGGTGAGGGCGAGACCGTGGGAGCCGGCTCGTGAGAGTCAGCGGCATCTTCCTCGTCGGCATCGGCGTGTTCTTCGCCATCATCGGGATCGTCTACTGGTTCGCCAGCTACGAGGACGGCGGGTTCGCCATGCTGGTGGGCTCGGCACTGCTCGGGCTCGGCCCCGGTGCGTACTACGTGTGGTGGGCGAAGCGCATGAAGCCGCTTCCCGACGACGACCCCGATGCGGACGTGGCCGAGGGCTCCGGCGCCATCGACGCCTTCCCCGGGTCGAGCATCTGGCCGTTCATCCTCGGCATGGGCGCCACCTTCGCCGTCCTCACCTTCGTGTTCGGGCTGTGGATGGCTCCCATTGCAGCGGCGCTCATCCTGTCAGCGGCCATCGGCGGCACCGTGGAGAGCCGCCGGGGCGGCACGGTCTGAGCCGACCGCTACCCCTGGAGGCGGCCGGCGTGCGCGTCCACCAGTAGGGCCAGCGACGACGTCACCCGCTCGGCGGTGGGCAGGTGCAGGCCCTCGTCGGGACCGTGCGCGTTGGAGCCTGGTCCCAGCACACCGAGGGCCAGGATCTGCGCCTCGGGGAACTGGGCCGCCAGCCATCCCATGAACGGGATCGTCCCGCCCTCCCCCAGCTGACCGGAGGGATTGCCGAAGCAGGCCCTCGAGGCGGCGGTGAGGGACGAGGACAGCCAGGGCGCCAGCGGGGGCGCCGCCCACCCGCCGGCCGCCTGTGCGGAGTCCCACTCCACCGTGGCCCCGTAGGGCGGGTCGGAGGTGAAGGCCCGGGCGATGGCGTCACCGGCCGAATCGGGATCGGCGGTGGGAGGAAGGCGGACGACCAGCTTCAGGGTGGTGAACGGTCGCAGCACGGCCCCGGCGTCCGCCGACGGCGGTAGACCGTCGGCTCCGACCACGGCCACCGAACCCGTCCAGGCCGCCCGTACGGCCTGCTCGGCGGCGTCCGCGCCCTGGAGGACCAGACCCTCGACCACCGGGAACTCGGAGTCCTCGAGGCCGGCCGCTCCCCGGGCCTCGGCCATCTCGGCGGCGGCCGACAGCGCGCCCGGCGGTGGCTCGGCCACCAGCTCGGGCAGGAGCAGGTCGCCGGTGGCCGCGTCCTCGATGCGATCGAGGAGGATGCGGGCGATCCGGAACGACGAGGGGACCACCGCGCCGGCCGACCCGCTGTGCACGCCGTGGTCGAGCACCCGGACGGTGAGCGAACCCGCGATGGCCCCACGGAGCGAGGTGGTCACCCACAGGCGCTCGTAGGTGGCACACCCCGAGTCGAGGGCGAGGACCAGGTCGGGCGTGCCGATCCGGTCGGCCAGGTGGGCCAGCACCTCGAGGAGGTGGGGGCTGCCGCTCTCCTCGGAGCCCTCGGCGATGACCACGCACCGGGCGTGACGGCCGCCGGCGGCCCGCACCGCCTCGAGGGCCAGCAGGGCGGAGGGCAGGGCGTAGCCGTCATCGGCCACGCCACGGGCGTAGAGCCACTCCCCCTCGACCACCGGGGACCAGGGGCCCCGCCCCTCGGTCCACCCGTCGAAGGGTGGCTGCTTGTCGTAGTGGCCGTAGACGAGCACCGTGCCGGTGGCCTCGGGGTCGGTGGCGGGAACGTCGACCACCACCGTCGGCGTGAGGCCGGGGATCCGAACCACGTCGACGGTGGCGCCGGGCAACGGGCGATCCCGGGCCCAGGTAGCCAGCAGCCCGGCGGTCTCCTCCAGCAGCCCGTGGGCCTCCCAGTCGGGGTCGTAGGCCGGGGACAGCCCGGGGATGCGGGCGTAGGTCTCGAGCAGGGGCAGGACGTCGGCCGACCAGTGGTCCCGGACATGGGCGAGGGCGTCGAGGGGTCTGAGTCCGGTCGGCATCAGGTGATCCTACCGGCGGCCTCGGGGTCGGCCTTGGGCGTGGTGACGAGAC
>JADGOG010000207.1 GCA_017883065.1 Acidimicrobiales bacterium
CGTGCACGAGCTGATCGCATGGTGTGGCTTCCTCGGAGCGTGGCTGCTCTGTCCGCCGGGCCGATCTACCAGGCAGCGCTGGAGCCTGGCGGCCGTCTGCTGAACTACGCCATCGGGGCACTGCCTCTGTCGGTGGCGGGATAGCTGCCAGGTCACACCCCTCGCGTGCGGCCGAGAGTTCAGGCGATCAGCCGGACGGCGTGAGCCGTCGCCAGCGCGAGGGCCAAGATTATGACAGCGACGTACCAGCGCCCGGTCAGCTTAGGGATACGCAACGGGCTGACCATGAGCACGGCCAGCGCCACCCCGCCGGCGCTGAGGGCGACCCGGAAGGCGGCGGGGCCGAGCGGCCCATCCAGGAGCATCAAGGCCACGAAGCTGATGACGGCCAGGTCGGTCGGCAGGCCGGTGTACTTGCCCGAGGCTGCGTCGAGGCCGTGGACGTTGAAGTAACTGAGTCGCATTGCCGTGGCCGCGGCGAGCAGCACGGCCACCGGCACGTAGGCAGCCCGGAAGTGGCCGTAGGACATGATCACGACGCCGAGGGCGGCCCCGGCCGATGCCATGTCGGCCAGCGAGTCGAGGTTGGCCCCAAATGCACCCTGCTCGGCGGTGCGTCTTGGTGTCCGCTTGGCCACCGGACCGTCGACCACGTCGAAGATGAAGGCGCCCACCAGGGCGATCGCGGCTCCTGCGGGCGTGCCCCGCACTGCCAGCGCAATTGCCAGGATGCTGGTTGCAAGCCCGGTGAGGGTGAGCAGATTAGCGGTGTCGGCGAGGTGGGACAGGATGGTCGGAGGCGGCGCAGCGGCGCCCCCTCGTGCGTTGGCGACCGGTGACCCGCTCACGGCCGGTCCAGCCCGAGCTGGGACAGGGCGTCGATGAGCCGCCGGTTCTCGGGGGCCGTGCGCGAGGCGATGCGCAGGTAGCGATCAGCCTCGGGCATTGTCTTTGATGCGCAATCCTTGATCAGGATGCCGTGTTCGACGTACAGCCTTCGAACCAGCGCCGGTCCCGCTAGGCCCGGTGTGGTGATCTTGCAGAACACGAAGTTGGCGTCGGGCCGCAAGGGAGCCAGACCCGGCAACTCGCACAGCGCGCGATAGAGCTCCTGGGAGTTCTCGCGTACCACCTCGCAACTGGCTGCGAACTCGCTTCGGTAGCGGCCCACCCGGCGCAGGAAGGACTCCGCCATCCCGTTCAGGTTCCAGATGGGTAGATCAGCGCGAACGGCAGCTGCGAAGCGGCGGTCGGCGGTGAGGAGGTAGCCGATCCGCAGGCCGGCGACGCCGAACACCTTGCTCATGCTCTTGATGACGACCAGGTTGGGGTGGTTGTCAACGTCGCCCTCGACGCTGGCCGTTCGCCCGGCGCGGGAGAACTCGATGAATGACTCGTCCACGATCAGCCGGCACCCGTGCTCCGCTAGGCGGCGCGCCAGTTGCAGGACTGCCTGACGGTTGATGGAGAGGGCCGTCGGGTTGTTGGGGGTGACGAGGACGGCCACGTTGGAGCCCGCCCGCCGAGCAGACTCGGCGAAGGCGTCCAGGTCGAGCTCGAAAGTCACGGGATCGAGTGCCACGCGGTCGATCTGCTCGGGCCGCAATACGTTCTCGTACTCGTTGAAGGAGGGGACGGGGATCGTCATCTTCTCGATGAGGTGCTGGCCCAGAACCTTAATCAGCTCAGCGGCCCCGTTGCCCACGACGATGCTCGCCGGGTCGGCTGCCGTCCATTGGGCGACGAGCCGGTCGAGCTCTAACTGACCGACCGGGTAGTTGGCGACGATGTCAGGTACCTCATCGCGCAGATCGTTGAGCATGTCGGGCGGAGGGAAGTGCAAGTTGTACAGGTAGGAGTGGTCAACGACGCCGTAACGCCAGTACGAGCCATGCAGTGACTGGACGCGGTCGTACTGGCGTTCACGGCTTAGGAACATGAACTCGGCGAACTCGAGATCGCGGGAATCGTCGAGCTCATACCACCGGCTGCTCGATACGTCGACCGCGACGAGGTCCGGTAACGAGCCGTCGGCCACGAGGGTGCGGAACACCGTCTCGTAGTAGGCCTGCACGTTGCCGCTATCCACTTGGCGGCACAGTTCGGGCAAGATTTTGGTGCGCAGCGCCTCGGCCCGCAGCAGATAGATATTGACAGTCTTCTGAGCATCATCGCCGTTCAGGTGCCAGTCCAGGTCGGCGCCCAGGATGAAGGCGGTGACGAAGCCGTTGTCGTCGTGACGCACCACGGTGCCCGAGAAGTTGGCGTTGTTGGGGACCACGGCCATACTGCTGCCGACCTGCTCGCACAAGCGCATCACGACAGCGCTGTCGAAGAGGATGTCGCCCTCGAGCAGGAGGATGTCCTCGTCGCAGTATCGGCGGGCGTCCCACAGCGAGCGAATGTTGTTGGTCGTGTCGAACAACGGGGCATCGACGTACTCGATCTCAATCCCGGCGAAGTTGTGCCCTACCCTCCGGCGGACCTGGGCCGCTTTGTGGCCGACCACGATGATGGCTTCGGTCACCCCCGCGGAGGCAAGTGCCCGCAGCGAGCAGAACAAGATCGGAACCCCGTTCACCTCGAGGAGGCATTTCGGCACGTCGATGGTGAGGGGGTGCATGCGCTGGCCGAGGCCGGCGGCGAGGATGAGCGCGCGTCGTACGGGCAGCGGCCCCGGCGACAGATTCCCCAGGACCAGCCCCTGCGTGCCAACTCCCACCGTCTGCGTCACAGCAAGCCTCCAGGCCTTTTCGATGGCTACGTTGTCGTCCAATGCGCTGCCAGGTCACGGACCCTTTAGGAGCGGCTGAGGACGGTCAGCTCACAGTCGAAAACGCGAGAAGGCCTGTATCGACGATCCAGGGCGACGTTAGCATTTCTTGTGAATTCACCCTGTGCCCACGTGCCGAGGCACTGTGACGCCAGATCATCGACGCTAGGTTGGCTTGGATGCCCGGCTATCGAGGTGATGAGCACCGCCTGGACTACGAGGTGGTACGCGCCTACTGGGAGAACGCGGCCCACGAGGCCGAATCGGCTTCCTACATGGCCCATGAGCAGGGCCTGCCCGTCGGTTGCGTCGAGCATCGCTTCGCGCTCGAGCGGGCGGTGGTCGACCGGTGGTTCGCCGGACTGGGACCCACGGCCTCGGTGCTCGACGTCGGGTGCGGTGCCGGGGCGTGGACAGAGTTGTTCGCGAAGCGCTACGGGCGAGTCGTCGGCGTGGACGCAAGCGTCGGCATGCTGGCCGCAGCCCGGCGGCGCCTGGCAGGGCAGGGCAACGTCGAACTGGTGCGGGGCGATGCCCTGACCGTGGCCCTCGACGGCGAGTTCCAGGGCGTCCTGCTCGGAGGGCTGCTGATGTACCT
>JADGOG010000115.1 GCA_017883065.1 Acidimicrobiales bacterium
TCACACCACCGGGGTGTGACAGGCGACCCCGACTCGACGGGGTCCGTTCAGGGGAGGCGACCGGTGGCGAGCTCAGTACCCGGCGACGGGGTCGACCACTCCGACCATCGGCTCGGAGGCCGCGAACCGCCGCACATTGGTACGGATCCGATTGGCCAGCATGGGCATGACGATCTCGACCGTGTTTGCGGTGTGGGGAGTGATGATGCAGTTCTCAAGGTCCCACAGCGGGTGGCCGTCGGGGAGCGGCTCGGGATCGGTGACATCGAGCGCAGCTCCGCCGATGGACCCGGCGGCGAGGACGGCGGTCAGCGCATCGGTATCGACATGAGGACCCCGCGCCACGTTGACCAGCCACGAGCCATCGTCCATCAGCGCCAGCTCCGGGGCACCGATGATGCCCGTCGTCTCGGGGGTGAGGGCCAGGGCCAGCACGACGACCAGGGAGCCGGGGAGCACCGCGTGCAGGTCGGCCACCGGGACTGTCCTCGACGCGCCGGGCACGGGCTCGGGTCGACGACGTACGACCGTGGTGTCGACCCGGAACGGGGCAAGTTGCTCGAGGAGGGTCGTGGCGATCCCCCCACCACCCAGGATGGTCACCCTCTGGTCGTAGAGACTCACGGCCGCCGGAGATCCCCATGAGCGTGCGGCGATGCGGGTCGGGAGAGACCGGAGGCCGGCCAACATCAGCGCCAGGGCATGTTCGGCCACCGGTTCGGCGTAGGCACCCTTGGCGCAGGTCCAGATCCGATCGTTGTCAAGCAGGCCCGACTGGGCGACCTTCTCGATGCCGGCGAAGGGGAACTGCACCCACCGCACGTTCGGAGCCGACCGGAGGTGGTCGCGCAAGCCCTCCACGTCCACCGGGTCGAGCCACACCAGCGCATCGGGCACCTCGTCGATGCCGACCACCGTGCCCCCGCCCTCGAGCACCGCGTCCAAGGCGAAGTCCGCCTGCGTCGGTCCGACGGCGATACGCGGCGAGCTCATGTCCCAGAGGCTAGTGATGACGGAGGGCCCACGGGAATACCGGCGGGGTGCCCACGGATCTTCCGACGGCTCCGAGCTCTGGTGGGGCCTCCGATCCACACCGAAGCTGCCGACCCCCCACCAGGGTCGGCGATTTGATTCAATGGGGCCACCACATCAGGCGGATCGGGGAGTTCGATGATCGTCCAGTTCAACGTCCGGGACTTTCTCGACCGGGCCGAAGTCAGCTATCCGGACCGGGTGGGACTGATCGACGAGCCCTCGCAGCCCGCCGAACCATGGGCGCCACTGACCTTCGCCGACATGGCCGCCGCGGCCCGTGCCCAAGCTGCCGGCCTCGACGGACTGGGCGTCGGCCCGGGCGAGCGGGTGGCAATCGTCTCTCAGAACTCGTCTCGGCTGCTCACCTCCTTCTACGGCGTGTGCGGGTGGGGCCGCATCCTGGTGCCCATCAATTTCCGGCTTGCGCCGGCCGAGGTGGAGTACATCGTCGAACACTCGGGGGCATCGGTCCTCCTGGTCGATCCGGAGCTCGACGACGCCCTCTCCGGCATCAAGGCCCGTCACCGGTTCGTGCTCGGGTCCGAAAGCGACCGAGCGCTGTACCCGACCACGCCGGACCCCACGCCGTGGCAGTCGGACGAGCAGGCCACGGCCACCATCAACTACACCTCGGGCACCACCGCCCGGCCCAAGGGCGTGCAGTTGACCCACCGCAACTGTTGGGTCAACGCGGCGATCTTCGGATGGCATATCCAACTCTCCGACCAGGACGTGTACCTGCACACGCTGCCCATGTTCCACGCCAACGGGTGGGGCATGCCCTGGGCCACAACCGCAATGGGCTGTACCCAGGTTGCCCTGCGCAAGGTCGACGGCCTCGAGATCCTTCGGCGGGTGGAGCGCCACGGCGTAAGCCTGCTCTGTGCCGCGCCCGCCGTGGTCAACGCCGTGCTCGACGCCCTGCCCGAGTGGGACCGTCCCATCCCCGGCCGGGACCGGATGCGCATCGTCGTGGCCGGGGCCCCACCGCCCAGTCGGACCATCGAGCGTGTCGAATCGGAGCTCGGCTGGGAATTCATCCAGATCTACGGGCTGACCGAGACGTCACCGCTTCTGACCATCAACCGGCACCGCTCCGAGTGGGACGACCACTCGGCGGGCGATCGGGCCCGCAAGCTCATGCGAGCCGGGGCCCCCGCAGTGGGTACCGAGCTGGCGGTGGACAGGAACGGGGAGGTGCTCGCCCGCAGCAACACGGTCATGGACGGGTACTGGGACCAGCCTGCCGAGACGGCGGCGGCCCTCGCCGACGGGTGGTTCCACACCGGCGACGGAGGCGTGATCGACGATGAGGGGCACCTGGTCATCGTCGACCGCAAGAAGGACGTCATCATCACCGGCGGGGAGAATGTCTCCTCCATCGAGGTGGAGGACGTGATCTTCTCGCTCGACGGTGTGGTCGAGGTGGCGGTGATCGGCATCCCCGACCAGAGATGGGGCGAGATGGTGGTGGCCCTGGTCGTCCCGGTCGAGGGGGGTTACCTCACCGAGGTGCACGTGATGGAGCACTGTCGGGCGAACATGGCCGGGTACAAGTGCCCCAAGCAGGTGGAGTTCCGTGAGGAGCTTCCCCGGACAGCCACCGGAAAGCTCCAGAAGTTCAAGCTGCGGGAGCCCTACTGGGAAGGTCAGGACCGGAAGGTCAACTGACGGCGCCGCTGGATGCGGCAAGCCCGGCCGACGAGCGTCTGGCCGCCGACGCACCCTCGGCGCCGAGCCAGTCCTCGATGACGTCGGCCGTCCACCTCGGCGCCTCGAGCATGGGGGCGTGGCCGATGTCGGGAGCGACCTCGAGCCTCCACTCGGGGTGCATGGCACCCATCCTCCGGGCGGCGGCCAGCGGGACCAGTACGTCCCGCTGGCCATGCAGCAACAAGGTGGGCTGGTCCAGGTTCTCGAGGCGTTGCATGGTCTCGGTGGGCCGGGCGATCAGCATGGACAACGAGCGCGCAGACCGGAGGTAGGCGGCATCGGCCTGTGCCCGGTCGATCGACTCGCTCAGCCGGACATGGGACTCGACGACCTCGGCCGGCACCCGGGAAGAGTCCACGCAGCACACGTCGAGCACACGTTGCACGGTCTGCTCGGCCGTCGTTCGGCGGCGGCGCTGGGTGAGGTAGCTCTCGCCCACGCCCGGTACCGCGCACAGCAAGAAGTTGGCGATCACCCGCGGGTGGACGAGACCGAGGCGAGCAGTCGGCAGCGCCGGATCGACCAGGATCAGACCGGCCACCGACCCGGGCTCCTCGGCCGCCTGGAGCGCGGCCACCAGCCCGCCCATCGAGTTGCCGACCAGGATCGCCGGGGTTCCGCCCAGTGCGGCGAGGAAGTCGCTGACCAGACGCCGGTGCCCCTCGATACCCGAATCGCGGGCGCCGACCGGCGTCAGGCCGTGTCCCACCAGGTCGAGGGCTACCACCCGGGCATGCCTCCGGAGATGGGGTGCGACGGCCGCCCAGTTGAGGTGGGAGCCGCCCAGGCCGTGCAGTCCGACCAGCAGTGGACCGTGCTCGGGCCCACCCATGTCGGCATAGTGCACCGGTCCATCGACGTCGATCATCCGGGAGCGGATGCCGGCCACAGGGTGTGCACTCACCCGGCCGACGCTACCGTCCGGGACGTCCGGATCAGCTTCACCCCGTGGCCGCCAGCCGACCGGAATGACCGGTTCTCCCTACTCAGCGGTTGTCCCCCGACGGGAAGTGGAGCTCGATGGGACTCGACTCGGCTCCGCTGGCCGGGGCTCCCGGCCACCGGGTGGTCACCGACTTCATCCGGGTATTGAACCGGATCCCTTCCATGCCGTGGATGTGGGCGTCGCCGAACAGCGACTGTTTCCAGCCGCCGAAGGAGTAGTAGGCCATCGGTACCGGGATGGCCACGTTGATGCCCACCATCCCCACCTGCACGTCACGCCGGAAGCGGCGGGCGGCATGACCGTCACGGGTGAAGATGGCGGTCCCGTTCCCATAGGGGTTGGCGTTGACCAGGTCGATGGCCTGGTCGAGCGTCTCTACCCGGAGGACCGACAGGACGGGGCCGAAGATCTCGTCGCGGTAGACCTGCATGGACGGCGTGACGTGGTCGACGAGCGTCGGGCCGACGAAGAATCCGTCGTCGCCGCCGGGGACCTTGATCTCCCGACCGTCGAGCACCACATCGGCACCCTCGGACTCGGCCGACCCGACATAGCCGGCCACCCGATCCCGATGGGCCCCGGTGATCAGAGGTCCCATGTCCGAGCCCGGGTCGGTGCCCGGTCCGGTGGTCAAGGACGCGGCCCGGGAGTGCAGGGCGGCGACCAGCGGATCGGCGTCGCCCACCGCCACCACCGCGGAGATGGCCATGCAGCGTTCGCCGGCCGAGCCGTAACCGGCGGCGGTGAGGGCGTCAGCGGCGGCGGCGACATCGGCGTCGGGCATGACCACGGCGTGGTTCTTGGCGCCACCGAGTGCCTGGCAGCGCTTGCCCGAGGACGTCGCCCGCTCGAAGACATGGCGGGCCACCGGGGTCGATCCCACGAACGACACCGCGGAGACATCGGGATGGTCGAGGAGGGCGTTGACTGCCACCGAGTCACCGTGCACCACGGTGAACACCCCGTCGGGCAGGCCGGCCTCGCGCCACAGGTCGGCGATGAGCAACGACGGTGACGGGTCCCGTTCCGACGGCTTGAGGACAAAGGTGTTGCCACAGGCGATGGCCACCGGGTACATCCACATCGGCACCATCACCGGGAAGTTGAAGGGGGTGATCCCGGCAACCACGCCGAGCGGCTGGCGGATCGACGACGCGTCCACACCGGTGGAGACGTCTTCGGAGAACTCCCCCTTCAACAGATGGGGGATGCCGCAGGCGAACTCGATCACCTCGATCCCCCGGGCCACCTCCCCCCGTGCGTCCTCGAGCACCTTGCCGTGCTCGTCGGTGATCAGACGGGCCAGGTCGTCGCGGTGCCGGTCGGCCAGTTCGCGGAAGGCGAACAGGATCCGGGTACGGGCGGTGAGTGAGGTGTCCCGCCATCCCCTCCAGGCCGCCACCGACTCGGCGACGGCGCGGTCGACGTCGCGCGGCGAGGCCAGCACGACCGTGCCGGTGACCTCTCCGGAGGCCGGGTTGAACACCGGGGCGGTCCTGGCCTGGTCACCCTCGAGGGATGCTCCGATCCACTTCACTCGAACTCACTCCTTGCGTTGGTCGATCGATCTGGGTGCGGGATCATCGTCCCATGGTGACCCGGGTACGGGACCGTCGCCCCCCTGGCTTGCCTCGCATGAGGAGCCGTCGTCCCGGCGGGTGGCGGATGGGCGCCAGGCCGGCCACCCCTTCCCCGTTCCTCCCGGCCGCTCGGGGAGCGCGCTCCGATGCGTGAGAGAATCGTCCCATGTCAGAACCGAGCCGACCTGCAGCGACGGACGACGTGCCGATGACCGATCGGACCCGCCTCCGACGCTTCCCCGAGCAGGGTTCGCATCAGCGAGCGGACCTCTACGAGGTCCTCGATGCCGGATTCGTGTGCCATTTCGGACTGGTCCTCGACGGATGGCCGATGGTGGTGCCGACCAACTACGGACGGCTCGACGACCAGCTCTACCTGCACGGCTCGATCGCCAGTCGCAGCCTGCGCGCCGCCAAGAAGCAGACACTCCACGCCTGCGTGACGGTGACCCACGTCGACGGATTGGTGCTGGCCCGGTCGGTGTTCGAGCACGCCGTCAACTACCGCAGCGCCATGGTCTACGGCATCCCCGAGGTGCTCACCGAGCCCGAGGAGAAGCTGGTCGGCCTGGAGGCCATCAGCAACCAGGTGGCACCCGGTCAGTGGGAGTACGTTCGATCGCCGGCCACCGAGGAATTGGCGGTCACCACCGTGCTGCGCATCTCCCTCGACGAGGCGTCGGTCAAGATGCGCCAGGGGCCGCCGAGCGACGGGGACGGTCCCGATGCCGAGCTCGATGTGTGGGCCGGGGAGATCCCGCTGCGCACGCTCCGCCTGGACCCGGTGGCCGATCCCACCCTGCGGGCCGGCATCGACCTGCCCGGCCATCTGGCCGCGGGACGGTTGGCACCGGGCTGGACGCCGCCCCCCGAGGCCGATCTGGGCCGGAAGGGCGCGCCGAGCACACGCTGATCGAATCATGCGGCACGACCCCGATCAGCCGATGAGGGAGTCGAGCGGCGTGGTGGCCATGCCGTGGGCGGCGGCTACCGGTTCGTAGACCACCGCACCCTCCACCACGTTGACCCCCTCGGCTAGCGCCGCGTCGGAGAGCGCGGCATCCCGCCATCCGTGGTTGGCGATGTCCAGGACGTAGGGAAGGGTGGCGTTGACCAGGGCATGGGTGGACGAGTGGGGCACCGCGCCAGGCATGTTGGCCACGCAGTAGAAGAGCGAACCGTTGACCTCGAAGGTGGGGTCGGAGTGGGTGGTCGGACGGGTCGACTCGAAACACCCTCCCTGGTCGACCGAGATGTCGACCAGCACCGAGCCGTCGCGCATGCGCCCCACCAGGTCGTCTGAGACCAGCTTGGGAGCCTTGGCCCCGACCACCAGGACGGCGCCGATCACGATGTCGGCGTCGAGACAGGTCTCCTCGATGGCATGCGTACTGGACGCCACCGTCTCGAGTCCTCCCCTGAAGTGGTGGTCGACCTGACGGAGACGCTCGAGATTGCGGTCGAGGATGTACACCTCGGAGTGCATGCCGACGGCCAGGGTGGCCGCAGCCATGCCGGCCACGCCGGCCCCGAGGATGACCACCTTGGCGCACCGGACGCCGGGGACACCACAGACCAGGACGCCCCGTCCCCCTCCGGAGCGCATCAGGTGATGGGCACCCATCAGCGGTGCCATCCGACCCGCCACCTCGCTCATCGGGGTGAGCAGCGGGAGCGAGTTGTCGGGAAGGCGTACCGTCTCATAGGCGATGGCGGTGTTGCCGGCGGCCATCAGCGCCTCGGTGCAGACCAACGACGCGGCCAGGTGGAGATAGGTGAACAGGACCTGACCCTTGCGCAGCGCGAGCCGGGGATACTCCTCGGCGATCGGCTCCTTGACCCCGAGGATCATGTCCGACTCGGCCCAGATGTCGTCGGGACTCTCGAGGATCCTCGCCCCGGTGGCCACGAAGTCGGAGTCGGGGATGGACGATCCGACCCCGGCCCCTTCTTCCACGTAGACGGTGTGCCCGGCCGAGGTGAGTTCTCGTACCCCGGCCGGGGTGATGGCCACCCGGTACTCGTCCGGTTTCACTTCCTTCGGCACTCCAACATTCATGGGTACGACCTCATCTGTCGGTGTCGACGGGAGCATCCGGTGGAGAACCGGGCTCCACCGGCCCAGCCGCGTCATCAAGTGACTGCATGCGCCCTTCGAGTGTCACCCCGACCGGGGTTTCGACGCCATCGGGTTCCAATCCGAACAGGCCCACTTCGACACCGATGTCCTCCGGCACGAGCGTCGGGGTGGAGCGGGTGAGCACCTCTCCTCGGAAGAAGGGCGGCCGCAGCGAGGAGTAGACGAACATGGCAATGATGCCGATCGCCAGGGAGGTGAAGTCGATCAGGAAGACACCGCCGATATTCCAATGCGGTGGGAACGGCATGGACCACGTCGTGTAGCTGTTGACCGGCTGCCAGTAGAAGTAGAGGCTCCAACCCAGGATGAAGTAGAGGATCAGCCCACCGAGGACCGGCAGGATGCCTCGCATCCACAGATTGCGTGCACTGGTGGTGAGGTCGTTCCGGTAGTACCAGGCACACGAGAACCCGGTGAGCCCATAGTAGAAGGCGATCATCACGCCGATGGCCGACACCGCGTCGGGAATGAGGTTGCCGCCCGAGATGGAGTTCATGATGATGTAGAGGACGATGGAGATCCCGCCCATGAGGATGGTCGACACAGTGGGCGTGAGATGACGGCGGTGGATCTTGGCGAACGCCTTGGGGATGGCCTTGTACACCGACATCGAGAGTGTGGTGCGGGCCGTGGGCAGGATCGTCGTCTGGGTTGACGCCGCCGCCGAGCTGAGCACCATCAGCAGCAGCAGGTGGTACATGAAGGAGCCGATACCCGACGTGCCGAAGATCGAATGACCCATCACCGAGAGCACGTCGCTCTGGTTGTCCGGGTTGCCGAGACCGATGCCCTTCGATCCGAGGCCGGCATATGACTCCGTCGACATCACGACGAGGACGTAGGTGACCAGGAGGACGAGCGTCGAGAGGACAGCGGCCTTGCCCGGGGTCCGCCGGGAGTCCGCCGTCTCCTCGTTGACCGACACGGTGGTGTCCCAGCCCCAGTAGATGAAGAGCATCAGTGCGAGGCCGACGATGAACGACTGTGGTCCGGCGATGTCGAACGGGTTGAACCATGAGAGTGACGGCGTCAGGTGTCCCGCCGGGGCGTGGCCCGAACCTACCTTGATGAGAGCCACCACCGAAAAGACCGTAAGCATGGTCAACTCGATGCCGAGCAGCGCCTTCTGGAAGTTCGCCGAGATCTCGATGCCCAGGTAGCAGATGTAAGTCATGGCCGCGATCCACAGGATGCCCACCAGCAGGACCCACCCACTGGCGGGATTGTGGCCGATGCCGTCGGCGCCGAACAGCAGGAAGACGTACTGGCCGGCCACCTGGGCCAGGCTCGCCATCACCAGGACGTCGGCGGCGACGATGGCCCATCCGCCCATCCAACCGGTCTTGGGGCCGAAGGCCCGGGTCCCCCAGGTGAACGTGGTGCCGCAGTCGGGGTCGGCCCGGTTCAGCTCACGGTACGCGAATGAGGTCAGGAGCATCGGCACGAAGGCAAGGATCGTCACGATCGGCGCCTGGGGGCCGATCGTGATGACTACGAAGCCCAGGGTGGCGGCGAGGCTGTAGGCGGGGGCTGTCGACGCCACGCCGATGACGGTCGAGGAGATGAGGCCCAGCGCGCCCTTCTTCAGGCCCTTGTCCTCGTAGGAGTCGGCGACCGGATTCATGTCTGCCGGGTTGGCCCTGGCTTCTGTGGTCATGGTTTCTGGTCCTCCATGGGTCGTGGGTGGATCATGTTCCGATATAGCTCATGACGTGCTTGATGCGGGTGTAGTCCTCGAATCCGTAGGACGAGAGGTCCTTGCCGTAGCCGGAGTGCTTGAATCCGCCGTGGGGCATCTCGGCCACGATCGGGATGTGGGTGTTGATCCACACCGCGCCGAAGTCGAGCCCCTTG
>JADGOG010000116.1 GCA_017883065.1 Acidimicrobiales bacterium
AGGGCGAGAGGGTCATCGTCGGCGAACACCTCGTCCACCGCCGCGCTCACGTCGGCGGCGTCGAGGATCTCCGCATCCGCCACCTCATCGTCCTCACCGCCTTCAGGAATGTTCCCGTGGGCCGCATAGTCCGAGCCGAGTTCGGAGCCCTCGGCGCCGTCGGCGGGGTGGGACCCGGGGGCCGCATCGGCCTCCGGGTCCCACGGCCCACCGTCCTGGCCTGACTGGTTGTCGCCGGTCATCGACGATCAGCTCTTGTCGTCGACGATCTCGGCGTCCACGACCTCGTCGTCGGACGCTTCGTCCTCGGCTGACACCTGGCCACCGGGGGCCGATGCGTCGGTCTTGGCCGCCTCCTCATAGAGACGCTGGCTGAACGACTGGCTGGCGCTGAGCAGCGACTCGGTGGCGGTCTTGATGGCCTCGATGTCCGAACCGGCGAGGGACTCCTTGACCGAGGTGAGGGCAGTCTCCACCTTCTCCTTCTCGTCTCCTTCGAACTTCTCGCCCTGGTCCTTCAGGAGCTTCTCGGTCTGGTAGACGAGGGTGTCGGCGTTGTTGCGTACCTCCGCCTCCTCCTTGCGCTTGCGGTCGTCCTCGGCGTGGGCCTCGGCGTCCTTGACCATCCGCTCGATGTCTTCCTTGGCCATCGACGACTGGCCGGTGATGGTCATCGACTGCTCCTTGCCGGTGGCCCGGTCCTTGGCCGACACGTGCACGATGCCGTTGGCGTCGATGTCGAAGGTGACCTCGATCTGAGGCACGCCACGGGGGGCGGGGGGCAGGTCGACCAGCTGGAACTTGCCCAGGGTCTTGTTGTACATGGCCATCTCGCGCTCACCCTGGAGCACGTGGACCTCGACCGAGGGCTGGTTGTCGTCGGCGGTGGTGAACACCTCGCTCCGCTTGGTGGGGATGGTGGTGTTCCGCTCGATGAGGCGGTGCATGACGCTGCCCTTGGTCTCGATGCCCAGTGACAGCGGGGTCACGTCGAGCAAGAGGACGTCTTTGACCTCGCCCTTCAGGACACCGGCCTGCACGGCGGCGCCCAAGGCGACCACCTCGTCGGGGTTCACGCCCTTGTGGGCCTCCTTGCCGGTCATCTGCTGGACGAGTTCCTGCACGGCGGGGATCCGGGTCGATCCACCGACCAGCACCACGTGGTCGATGTCGGACTTGGACAGCCCCGAGTCGCCGATGGCCTGTTCGAAGGGGCCCTTGCACTGCTCCACCAGGTCGGCGGTGAGCTCGTTGAAGTTGGCCCGGGTCAGCTTGACGTCGAGGTGCTTGGGGCCCTCGGAGGTGGCCGTGATGAAGGGCAGGTTGATCTGGGTCTCCTGGAGGGAGGAGAGCTCGATCTTCGCCTTCTCCGCCGCCTCCTGCAGGCGCTGGGTGGCCATCTTGTCGTTGGACAGGTCGACGCCCTCGGTGTCCTTGAACGTCTTGACCAGCCAGTCGATGATCCGCTGGTCCCAGTCGTCACCACCGAGCTTGGAGTTGCCGGCGGTGGACTTGACCTCGAACACGCCGTCACCGATCTCGAGCACGGACACGTCGAAGGTGCCCCCGCCGAGGTCGAAGACCAGCACGGTCTGGTCGGCGCCTTCCTTGTCGAGGCCGTAGGCCAAGGCGGCCGCGGTGGGCTCGTTGATGATGCGGAGCACCTCGAGGCCGGCGATGGTGCCCGCCTCCTTGGTGGCGGTGCGCTGGGCATCGTCGAAGTAGGCCGGCACGGTGATGACCGCCTGGGTCACGGTGTCGCCGAGGAACGCCTCGGCGTCCCTCTTGAGCTTGCCCAGTATGCGGGCGGAGATCTCCTGAGGGGTGAAGTCCTTGCCGTCGATGTCGACGGTCCAACTGGTCCCCATGTGACGCTTGACCGAGCGGATGGTCCGATCCGGGTTGGTGATGGCCTGCCGCTTGGCCACTTCGCCGACCAGGACCTCGCCGGACTTGGCGAACCCGACCACCGACGGGGTGGTCCGGCCACCTTCGGCATTGGGGATGACGACCGGCTCGCCGGCCTCCAGAACGGCAACCACCGAGTTGGTGGTTCCGAGATCGATTCCAACGGCCTTGGCCATAGTCACTGCCTCCTACTCATGCCCGTTATGGGCACTGTCTGGTCGCCCGGTGCGGGCATTCTCTCTGTCTGTCGCCCGCTTACGGGCTCTGTCTTGCTGTGGGCTCGTCCTTTGCGCAGATCACGCTCATCAGACACACTGCGCCTCTGTGCTACGCCCTCTAGTATAACAAAGTTGAGTGCCTTCTGTATAAGTTTCCTGCATGGGCTTTGTGAGGCTCCGCGTAGTGAGGGGTCCACACCGAAAAGCCCAGGTCGGGTGAGGTTTCGATGCAACGCTGCGTTCTGCGCCAAGAACCCTGCGAGGGCTGGTCAGGACGTTCGCGGCGGGGCGGATCACGGCGACACCGCCAACGAAGGGGACGCCGACGGTCTCGGTGCCGAGAGCGGGAGATGACACCTACGAAGTGCGCTGAGACTCCAGCAGCTGCTGCTCGAGGTCGCAAAGCTCCTGATAGTGGCGTTCACTCGCGGCGTTGAGACCGTTCATGCAGCGAGACGCTGACAGAACGTCCAGTTGGTGCCGGACGAAGTCCAGATCGGTGTCGACATGGAGCGTGGTTGCCATGGTTCAAGCAAAGAGGAAATCACGACTCCGGGTCAGGGTCGAAAGACCTATTGGTGCGGAGCGTGGGGTTTTGGCGCAGGAAGGGGTTTCGGTGCAAAGCCCGTGGTGGGGCCGGGATACGCTCGATCCATGTCCCAGTTGGTACTGCTCCGCCACGGCCAGTCGCAGTGGAACGCCGAGAACCTCTTCACCGGGTGGTACGACGTCGCCCTGACCGAGCAAGGGGAGTCCGAGGCGCGCGAGGCCGGACGACTGTTGGCAGCCGAGCCCGGACTCGATCTGCGGGTCCTGCACACCTCGGTGCTGGCCCGGGCCATCCGCACCGCCAACCTGGCTCTGGACGAGGCCGGCCGGAGCTGGCTGCCCACCCGCCGCCACTGGCGGTTGAACGAGCGCCACTACGGCGATCTGCAGGGGAAGAACAAGAAGGAGACCACCGCCCAGTTCGGCGAGGCCCAGGTCAAGGAGTGGCGACGCAGCTACGCCACCCCTCCGCCGCCGGTCGCACCGGGGAGCGAACATCATCCGGTCGGTGATCCCCGCTACCGGGACGTGCCCGCCGAGGTGCTCCCCACCACCGAGTGCCTGGCCGACGTGGTCGACCGGGCCCTGCCCTACTGGGAGGACGCCATCGTGCCCGACCTGCTGGCCGAGGGGCCGAGGGGCGGGGCGGTGCTGGTGGTGGCCCACGGGAACAGCCTGCGGGCCCTGCGCAAGCACATCGACGGCATCGCCGACGACGACATCACCGGACTGGAGATTCCCACGGGTATCCCTTACCTCTACGAGTTGGCCGACGACCTCTCCGTGGTGTCCGGTCGCTACCTGGGTGACCCGGATGCAGCGGCCGCGGCGGCCGACGCCGTGCGCCGCCAGGCCGGCTGATCACCCGCACCCGCCGGCCACGATCGGTGCTCCTGGCCGAGGGAGGCTCTGTCGGCGAACGGGGTCCTGTCGATGAGAGCGGGCACGGGCGCAGCGTGGCCCGGGGAACGACGAGAGGCCGACTCCGCAGAGCCGACCCCTCGTGCTGTCCGGTGCGTCTGTCCCCACACACGACACCCGACGGTCAAAACCGGTACCGCTCAGAGAGCGTCTGAACCCCGCTCTCCCGTACGGACGCGGACGACCTCGTCCACCGGAAGGATCCAGACCTTGCCGTCACCGATCTTTCCGGTTCCCGCAGAATCCACCACCGCGTTGGTCACCTCTTCGACCTGGGCATCGTCCACGACGATCTCCAGTCGAACCTTCGGCACGAACTCGACTTCGTATTCGGCACCCCGGTACACCTCGGTGTGTCCACGCTGACGGCCGAAGCCCTGGACCTCGGAGACCGTCATGCCGTGGATCCCCAGTGTCTTGAGGGACTCCTTGACGTCATCGAGCTTGAACGGCTTTACCACTGCTACGACAAGCTTCACCTTGAATTTCCTTTCGTCGAACTAACTCTGCCATCGAAGGGCAGGTGGGCCACCCCAGCATCGGAGCTGGAGCGGCCCACCGTCCCTGGTGCGGTCTAGGCGTTGGCCGGCTCGAAGGAGCCGGAGCCCACCCGTTCGGCAAACGTCTCCTCCGGATAGACCTCCTCGCCGTGGATGCCGAGGTCGCCCTGCTCGAGCTTCTCGTCCGACTCTCGCAAGCCGACGAGGAGTTTGACGATCTGCAGCAGGATGAAGCTGGCGATGGCGGTGAACACGATGACCCACGCAGCGGCGAGGAACTGCTCCCACACCTGGTGCCAGGACCCGGTGTAGAAGAGGCCCTGGACGGCGAAGCCCGGGGCGTCGCTGCCCTTGCCGATGTACTCGATCATGCCCGGGTCACCGAAGAACCCGACCAGCAGGCCACCACAGAGGCCGGCGATGCCGTGGGTGTAGACCACGCCGAGGGCATCATCCACCTTGCTGAAGGGCTTGACCTTGACCAGGTAGTACCAGGCGGTCCACACGATGGCCGAGGCGATCAGTCCCTCGAGCAGCGCCCCGTAGCCGTTGACCCAACCGGCCCCGGGCGTGATGGCCACCAGTCCGACGATCATGCCGTTGATGGCGCCGAGGAACGTGGCCTTCTTCTCCTTGGCGAGGAACATGTCCATGAACACCCAGGTCATCATGGCGGCAGCGGTGCACAGGTTGGTGTTGAGCACAGCAGACGTGGCGTCCACGCCGGCGTAGAACGGGTCACCACCGTTGAAGCCGTTCCAGCCGAGCCACAGGATGCCGGCGCCGACGGCGACCAACAACAGGTTGTTGGGCACGCCGTGCTTCCGGTCCCGCTCGAGACGAGGTCCGATCACCCATGCGGCGACGAAACCGGTCACACCGGCTGCGAGGTGGATGACGTACCCACCGGAGTAGTCGACGGCGCCCTTCTGAGCGAAGAAGCCACCACCCCAGAGGAGGAATGCGTTCACCGAGTACACGCAGGTGATCCACAGCGGCACGAACAGCAGCCAGGCCTTGAACTTCATGCGGCCGAGCACGCTACCGAGGAAGAGCAGCGGGGTGATGGCTGCGAACACCACCTGGAAGTACATGAAGGTCGCCTGGTTGTAGTGGAACGGAATGAGCGTTCCCTCCGGGAGGATCTCCTGGCCTTGTTCGGCCTGGGGACTCGTGGCGATCTTGAAGTGACCTATCGCATTGTTGAAGAACGAGTGTGCGTTACTCCCTCCAAAGTGCGCAGGCGTGCCGAAACTCATGTTGAAGGCCCACAGGACCCAGACGATGAGCACGATTCCGAAACCGGTGAACGCCATCATCATGGTGTTCACGGCCCACTTCCGCTGGACAAGACCGCCGTACAGCACGGCAATGCCCGGGAGGCTCATCAGGCCGACCAGGGTGGCGGAGACTATCTGCCACGTATTGTCACCGGTGTTTAGCCAGTGAGGGTAGGGGATGTACACGGTTGCTGCTCTCCTCTCGCAGGGACTGAGCGGAGACCGTCACCAGGCTCGACGTCGTGCCTCCTCGACGAGGCGGCACGCAACAAGGCCGGGGTCTGATCGCCGTGGGCCACACTGTGCACCCCAGGTGTTTCCCACTTGCTACGCCAACGTTTCAGGTATGTGAACTCGGCCCGCGCCCAGCTCACAGTGCATTTCTGGAGGCGTCAGGGTTGAGATCGATGGACGAAGGAGATCCAGGGACGGGCGTGACGGAACCCCGCGGCCAGCTGGGTCCTCCCGACGCCAGGCACACCGCGCGCGGTAGCCTCCCCGGCATGGCCGCACGTCCTCAGGCACTCGATCTCAAGTCCATCTGGCTGTTCTCGGGGTGCTCGGCCTCCGAGCTCCGTAAGATCCGCAGCTCGCTCGACGAGGTGGTCGTGCCAGAGGGCAAGGTCTTGGTCGAAGAGGGCCGGGTCGGGCTCGAATTCTTCCTCATCGTGAGCGGCACGGCCACGGTGAGCAGGAACGGGAAGAAGGTGGCCACCCTCGGGCCCGGCGGTTACTTCGGCGAGATGGCGCTCCTCGACCGTAAGCCCCGGTCGGCCAACGTGGTGTCGGACACGGAGATGGATCTCCTGGTGCTCAGCCAGCGCCAGTTCAACAGCCTGCTGCAGTCGGTGCCGACCATCGCCCGCAAGCTGCTGGCGGCCATGGCCCAGCGGGTGCGCGAAGCCGACGCCAAAGCCTTCGACTGACCAGGCAGACCAGCCCCACCGGCCTGACGGACCGGGGACGGTTCCGGTCCGACCTCACTCGGCGGCGGGCGGATCCTCGCTCAAGGCGGGTTGCTCGGTCGTCGGGGCGGGAGCACCGACCGACACCGGTTCGTTCATCGACTCCTCGAGCAGCTGGGAGAGGTCGAGCACCCGGACGTCGTCCTCCTTGGCGTTGGCCCGCACCGCGTCGTCCAGCATGATCATGCAGTAGGGGCAGGCGGTCGAGACCACGTCCGCACCGGTGCCGAGCGCCTCTTCGGTGCGCTCCATGTTGACCCGCTTGCCGATGTTCTCCTCGAGCCACATGCGGGCCCCGCCGGCGCCACAGCAGAAGCCCTTCTCGCGACAGCGGCCCATCTCCACCTGGGTGGCCCCGGGGATGGAGTCGATCACCGAGCGGGGCTCGTCGAACACCCGGTTGTGCCGGCCGAGGTAGCAGGGGTCGTGATAGGTAACCGTGCCCTTGTACCCGCCTCCCGGGGTGAGCTTGCCTGCCTGCACCAGGTGGTCGAGGAGCTGGCTGTGGTGGATGACCTCGAAGTCCCCGCCGAGGGACGGGTACTCGTTGGCCAGGGAGTTGAAGCAGTGCGGGCAGGTGGCGATGACCTTCTTGACCCCGGCGTTCTCCATGGTCTCGATGTTCATCCGGGCCTGCTCCTGGTAGAGGTACTCGTTGCCCAGGCGGCGGACCGGGTCACCGGTGCAGGACTCCTTGGGACCGAGGATCCCGAAGGTGACCCCGGCACGGTGGAGCATGCGGGCCGTGGCCTGGGCTCCCTTGCGGGCCCGCTCGTCGAGGGCGCCGGCACAGCCCACCCAGTAGAGGTACTCGACGTCGTCGGGGATGGTGCCCGAGATGACCGGGACCTCGAAGTCGAGACCGTTGATCCACTCGGTGCGCTTGGACGCACCCAGCCCCCAGGGGTCGCCCTGGTTCTCCACGTTGCGGAGCATGAGGCCGGCCTCGCTGGGGAACCGCGACTCCATCAGCACCTCGTAGCGGCGCATGTCGATGATGGTGTCGATGTGCTCGATGTCCACCGGGCACTGCTCGACACAGGCGCCGCACGTGGTACACGACCACAGCACGTCGGGGTCGATGACCGAGGGGACGAGCGTCTCCACCTCTACCCCGGCGGCCCGGTTCTTGGTCATGACCCGGTCGGCCGACGAGAAGAGGTTGTCCCGCAACTCCATGATGAGCAGCTTCGGGGAGAGCGGCTTGCCGGTGTTCCAGGCCGGGCACTGCGACTGGCATCGGCCGCACTCGGTGCAGGTGGCCATGTCGAGCAGCTGCTTCCACGAGAAGTCCTCGATGCGTCCGGCGCCGAACACCACCTCGTCCTCTTCGCCCACGTCCTCCATGGACATGTCGGGGGTGGAGGCCAGGGCGCCGAGGGCCCGGGGCCGGCGGGAGGTGGCCACGTTGATCGGGGCCATGAAGATGTGGAGGTGCTTGGAGTAGGAGACGAAGACCAGGAACCCGGTGATGATGGCGATGTTGGCCAGCAGGGCCACCGTCTCGATCACGCTGTTGACGCCCTCGCCCAGAGGCTTGAGCACGTTGGCCAGGCCGTGGGAGGCGAACGCCCACCAGCCGAAGGGAAAGTTGCCGGTGTTGACCTGGGCGGCCCGGTACAAGAGGAGCGAGACCATGACCCCGAAGATCAACAGCAGCACCAGCCAGGCTGCTCCGGTGTGAGAGCCGAAGAAGCGCGAGCGGCGATTTTCCCGCTTGGGTGAGTGCTTGACGCGGATGGCCACGAAGACCAGCAGGGAGATGATGACGGCCACCGCGAAGAAGTCCTCGAGGAAGCCGATCACCGCGGTCTGACCGATCAGGGGGATATGGAAGTCGCGCTGGAAGAGGCAGCCGAACGCTTCGATGATGGTGAGGAAGAGGATGGTGAATCCCCAGAAGGTGAAGGCGTGGGCCAACCCGGGCACCGTCCATTGCAGGAGCTTCTTCTGGCCGCCCACCTCGACCAGTTCCGCCTTGATCCGCTTGGGGACGTCCTTGAACCGTGACGGCACGGCCGGCTGACCGGCGGCGATCAGTCTGAAGAGCCAGTAGAACCGTCGCCCGGCGATGGCCAACATCACCACGGTGATCCCGAGTCCTAAGGCGAGTCTGAGGGGCACTGCTTTCCTCCTATGGGGTTACTGAAGAGTAACAAAGGCGCAGAGCCACCTCGGTCACCGGGGGAAGGGGGATCACTGACGAAAGTTGTCGGCGTACCGGCTGGGGGTCGGGCCCCACTGGCCCTGGTACTTGGACTTGAGGCCGTCCGAGCCGTAGGGATGATCGGCCGCCGTGGTCATCTGGAGGAACGAGATCTGGCCGATCTTCATGCGCGGGTACACGGTGATGGGGAGGTTGGCCACGTTGGACAGTTCGAGGGTGAGGTGGCCGTCCCAGCCGGCGTCGACGAAACCGGCGGTGGAGTGGATCAAGAGGCCCAGGCGGCCCAGGGACGACTTGCCCTCGAGGCGGGCCACCAGGTCGTCGGGGAGGGTCACCTTTTCGGTGGTGGAGCCGAGGACGAATTCGCCGGGGTGGAGGATCAGGGGATCGTCACCCACGTCGACCAGCTCGGTCAGGTCCTCTTGGTCCTCGCGCACGTCGATCACCCGGCTGGTGTGATTGCGGAACAGCCGGAAGTACTGGTCGACGTGGAGATCGACCGACGAGGGCTGGATGCAGCTCTCGTCGAAGGGGTCGATGACGATGTGGCCGGCGTCGAGCGCCTCACGTATGGATCGGTCTGAGAGCACCATGCCGGACAGACGATAGTGGTCACGACGCATCCAGGCCTAGTTCCTGGTCGTGGAGGTATCTACCAACGTTCCTGTCGTTGGTCTGAACCCCCAGAACCGACGGGTGCCTGGGCGGGGTCGACCTCGGAGCAACACTCGGCCGGCGCCGGTCGACCGGG
>JADGOG010000117.1 GCA_017883065.1 Acidimicrobiales bacterium
AGCGCCCGCTCACATGGCGCCCGTTCACACAGCGCCCGTTCACACAGCGCCCGTTCACACAGCGCCCGTTCACACAGCGCCCGTTCACACAGCGCTTTCACATCCGACACGCTGCTGAAACATGCCCTCGTTACCCTCCCAATGGACAAATTCGGAGGGCAGTCGAGACCAATGAACCACGCATGAGCTCCGTCGCCGAGAGCGATCTCTTCGCCTCCACCGAACCGCCGACCGGCGATCCGACACGACTCCATCCCCACGTGATCGTCCTGTTCGGCGCCACCGGCGACCTGGCCAGACGGAAACTCCTCCCCGGCCTGTTGCGACTGTCCCACTCCGGCCTGATGCCCGAGTGCCAGATCGTCGGCACGTCTCTCGAGGAGCTCGACCAGCTCCAGTTCCACACGTTCGCCCTCAGTGCCTGCAAGGAGTTCGCCCGGGGTGACATCGTGGCCGACCACTGGGAGGAGTTCCGCGAGCGCCTCCACTACGTGTCCCAGGTCCACGGTCCCGAGAGCCTGGCCGATGCGGTGTGGCACGCCGAACAGCGCTTGAGTCGTGCGGGCCGGCGCCTTCACTACCTGAGCATCCCGCCGACGGCGGCCAAGGCGGTGGTGGAGACGCTGGGCCAGGCCAATCTGGTGGAGCGGTCCCGGATCATCATGGAGAAGCCGTTCGGCACCGACCTGGCCTCGGCCAAGTCGCTCAACGACGTCGTGCACGGGATCTTCTCCCCCGACCAGGTGTACCGGATCGACCACTTCCTCGGAAAGGAGGCGGCGCAGAACATCCTGGCCTTCCGGTTCGCCAACGGGCTGTTCGAGCCGATCTGGAACCGCAACCACATCGACCACGTGCAGATCGACGTTCCCGAGACCTTGTCGGTCGACTCGCGGGCCAGCTTCTATGAAGGCACCGGGGCGTTCCGGGACATGGTGGTGACCCACCTCTTCCAAGTGCTGGCGTTCATGGCCATGGAACCCCCCACCTCGCTGGAGCCCCGATCGATCAGCGAGGAGAAGAACAAGGTCTTCCGGTCCATGCTCCCCATCGACGTGACCCAGGTGGTGCGCGGCCAGTATGAGGGCTACCGGGCCATCCCCGGCGTGGCCGAGGACTCCCAGACCGAGACGTTCGTCGCCCTCAAGTGCGAGATCGACAACTGGCGGTGGGCCGGCGTCCCGTTCTACCTGCGCACGGGCAAGAACCTGGGCGACGGCGCCCGGATCATCTCGATCGCCTTCCGCGAGCCGCCCAAGAGCATGTTCCCTGCCAACTCGGGCATCGGCGCCCACGGACCCGATCACCTGACCTTCGACTTGGCCGACTCGTCCAAGCTCTCGCTCTCCTTCTACGGGAAGCGACCCGGCCCGGGCATGCAGCTGGACAAGTTGAGCCTGCAGTTCGCGCTGCACGAGACCGGCCACGAGATCGACGTGCTCGAGGCCTACGAGCGACTCATCCACGACGCCATGAGCGGTGACCACACCTTGTTCACCGCTGCCGATGACATCGAGCGACTGTGGGAGCTTTCCGCGCCCCTGCTCGAGAACCCCCCCGACGTCGAGCTCTACCCTCCCCGGTCGTGGGGTCCGCCGGGGATCCACGATCTCATCGCCCCCGATGCCTGGCGGCTCCCCTTCGAGCGGGGTTGGCGCAAGGCCGACGCATAGGCGACGCCCCCGGCCCCTCCCTCAGCGTCCCCCGGCCGCCGAGCCCACCGTCAGGGCGCAGCCTCCCGGTCGTCGGCCACCTGCCAGCAGTACCAGGCCACCAGGCTTCGGTAGGGCCGGAACGGCTCACCCAGTTCGACCAGCTCCTTGGGCGCGGGGATCTCGCCCAGGCCCCATGCCCGCCCGAACCCGGCCCGTACCCCGAAGTCACCGACCGGCCAGACATCGAGGCGACCGAGTGTGCTCATCAAGAACATCTGGGCCGTCCACGGTCCGATCCCCCGCACCCGGGTGAGGTGCTCCACCACCTGGTCGTCGGTGAGGCGCCCGATGCGGTCGAGCTCGACCTCCCCGCTCATCACCTTGTCGGCCAGGTCGCGGATGGAGGCCGACTTCGCCCCGCTCAGCCCGCACGACGACAGGAGTTCGGGGGGAGCGGCCAGCACGGCCTCCGGCCGCACCGCACCGCCCAGGGCGACCACGAACCGTCCGTGGATGGAGGCGGCCGCCTTCCCGGCCAGCTGCTGGTAGACGATCATCTCGGCCAGGTTGGCGAAACGACGGACGGCGGGCACCCGGCGGCGCGGCGGGGGCGGCCCGTGCCGGTCGATCAGGCCGGCCAGCACCGGGTCCCGCTCCCTGAGCGAGGCTGTCGCTTGGATCACCACCGGTCCGGCCATGTCGCCGATGATGCCATCGCCGCCGTCCCGGGTGTCGACGAGGTCGGCCGGTAGGATGCGCGACGCGGCCGACTCCGAGGGCGGAGGTCGGATCGCCGACCCCCACCCCGCCCGACAGGAGCACCATGACGCTGAGCGGAAGAGTAGCCATCGTGACCGGCGGCAACACCGGCATCGGCAAGGCCGTCGTGCTGGCGCTGGCCAATCAGGGCGCCACCGTGGTCATCGACTACATCGCCGGCGAGGAGGCCGAGCACGAGCTCGAGTCCGAGGTCAAGGCGCTCGGGGACAAAGTGGTCGGGGTCAAGGCCGACGTGAGCAAGATCGAGGACCTGCACACCCTGGTGGACACGGCGGTGGCCACCTTCGGCCGGCTCGACATCATGGTCAACAACGCCGGTATCGAGACCCGCACCTCCATTCTCGACACCACCGAGGACCAGTACGCCAGGGTGATGGACATCAACCTGAAGAGCGCCTTCTTCGGGACCCAGCTGGCCGCCACGCAGATGATCGCTCAGGGCGGCGGGGGCAGGATCATCAACATGACCTCGGTGCACGAGGACTGGCCGATGCCCGGCAACACCGCGTACTGCCTTTCCAAGGGGGGGATGCGCATGCTGACCCGCACCGCGGGGGTGGAGCTGGCCCCCCACGGCATCCTGGTGGTGGGCGTCGGCCCCGGAGCCGTGGACACACCGATCAACAAGGCCACCATGGCCGATCCGGTCGCCCTGGCCACGCTGGACGCCGCCATCCCCATCGGTCGCCTGGCCCAACCCGGGGAGATCGCCAGCATCGTGGCCTTCCTGGCCGGGGACGGGGCCAGCTACCTCACCTCCACCACCGTCTTCGCCGACGGGGGGCTCATGCACTCCAGCCCCGGGCTCTGAGTCCGGCGACGCCGTAGTCTGGGTAGGCGGGCTTTACCGGCAGGCCGAATCGGCGCCGCAGCCAACAGACGTGGAGGACGCCATGGACGGGGACGTAGTGACGGTCGAACGGGTCATCCCCGCGCCGGCCGAGGCCATCTTCGACCTGATCGCCGACGCCTCGCGCCACCCCGACATCGATGGGTCGGGTGCGGTCAAACATGCCAAGGACTCCCCCGAGCGGCTGACGGCCGGATCCACCTTCGGCATGGCCATGCACATGGGCTTCGGGTACTCGATGGTCAACACGGTGGTCGAGTTCGAGGAGAACCGCCGCATCGCCTGGCAGGCCGTCCCCGCCGGGTTTGCCGGCAAGTTCGTGGGCGGCAGGATCTGGCGCTACGAGCTCGAGCCGGTCGACGGGGGCACCCGGGTACGCGAGAGTTGGGACGTCTCCAAGGATCGTCAGCGGATCTTCCTCAAGCTCGGCGGCCTGCCGGCAAAGACCAAGGGGAACATGGAACAGACTCTGGCCCGGGTCGAGGAACTCACCGCACAGTCGGCCTGATCCGGGTGCGGCAGGGAAGGTGGCGTGGCCGGACGGTGTTGAACGTGTCATGACGACGCTTTCCGTGCTCGACCTGGCCACCGTGAGCAGCGGGTCGACTGCAGCCGACGCTCTGGCCGACACGGTGCGCCTGGCGCCGGAGGTCGAGCGGCTCGGGTACCGACGCCTGTGGGTGGCCGAGCACCACGGGATGCCGATGGTGGCCAGCTCGGCCCCGGCCGTGCTCATCGCCCATCTGGCCAACGCCACCACCACGCTGCGGGTGGGCGCCGGCGGCGTGATGCTGCCCAACCACGCACCACTGGTCATCGCCGAGCAGTTCGGCACACTCGAGGCCCTCCATCCCGGCCGGATCGACCTCGGCCTCGGACGCGCCCCGGGCACCGACCAGGTGACCGCCCGCGCACTGCGCCGCAGCGCCGACGTGGGACCCGACGCCTTCCCCGAGGACGTGGTCGAGCTGATCAACTACCTACTGGCCAGCGATGCCCCGGCGTCCCACCCGGCGGCCATGCCCGGGCGTGGGTACCTGCCGGAGATGTGGCTGCTCGGCTCCTCCACCTTCAGCGCCCAGCTGGCCGGGATGCTCGGCCTCCCCTTCTCGTTCGCCTATCACTTCGCCCCCGACCTGGTCGACCAGGCCCTCGAGCAGTACCGGTCGAACTTCCGACCTTCGATCCTGCTCGACGAGCCCCACACCATGGTGGCGGTGTCGGTGGTGTGCGCCTCCGACGAGGACCAGGCCAAGTGGCTGGCCGGGCCGTCGGGACTGACCATGCTCCAGCTGCGGACCGGGCGCCCGGCGCCGGTGGCCACCCCCGAGGAGGCGGCCGCCTACCCCTACACCGACCAGGAGCGGGCCCTGATCGAGACGGTCACCTCGAGCCACCTGGTGGGGGATCCCGACCAGGTCCACCGCGGGCTGGTCGCACTGCAGGAGCGCACCGCGGCCGACGAGATCATGATCTCCACACGGGCCCACTCGTATGAGGCGAGGGTCCAGTCACTCTCCCTGGTGGCCGACCGTTGGCCGATGGAGCCGGCGACCAGATCGAGTTCGACCTCGGCCGCCTGAGCTTGAGGCCGGCCCCTCAGAGCGACGTGCAGCGAGGCAGGACCTCGCTCCCCAGCAGGGCCACGTGGTCGAGGTCGTCGAGGTCGAGCACCTGCAGGTAGAGCCGGGAGGCGCCGGCTTCCGCATACGTGGCGATCTTGGCCACCACCTCGTCGGGAGTGCCGCACAGCCCGTTGCGACGGAGCTCGTCCACCTGGCGCCCGATGGACGCCGCCCGCCGGGAGATGTCGGCGTCGTCCCGGCCGCAGCACACCACCTGGGCAGCCGAGTAGACCAGCGAGCCGGGGTCGCGGCCTGCTGAGGTGCACGCCTGGCGCACCCGTTCGAACTGGGCGGCGGTGTCCTCCACCGAGGAGAAGGGGATGTTGAACTCGGAGGCGAAGCGGGCGGCCAACCGGGGCGTCCGCTTGGGGCCACCTCCTCCGACGATGACCGGTGGACCCGGGCGTTGGACCGGCTTGGGCAGGGCCGGGCTATCCGCCACCTGGTAGTGCTCTCCCGCGAAGTCGAACCGCTCTCCGGCCGGGGTGGCCCACAGCCCGGTGACCACGGCCAGCTGCTCCTCCAGCCGCTCGAAGCGCTCACCCAAGGGAGGGAACGGGATCCCGTAGGCGGAGTGCTCGGCATCGAACCATCCGGCACCGAGGCCGAGCTCCACCCGGCCCCCGCTCATGGCGTCGACCTCGGCCACCGAGATGGCCAGCGGCCCGGGCAGTCGGAATGTGGCCGCGGTCACCAGGGTGCCCAGACGGATGCGAGAGGTCTCCCGGGCGATGCCGGCCAGTGTGATCCAGGCGTCGGTAGGACCGGGCAGGCCGTCGCCGTCGCCCATCACCAGGTAGTGGTCGCTGCGGAAGAAGGCATCGAATCCGGCCGCTTCCGCGTGCTGGGCCACGGTCACCAATTGGTCGTAGGTAGCGCCCTGCTGGGGCTCGGTGAAGATCCGGAGGAGCATCCCTCCGGTCTAGCCGCGGGTGGGGCCGCGTGCCCGGTCCCCGGAGGGGGTCCAATCAGCCCACGGTCAGGCCGCTCTCGAGTCCGCCCTCGTCGACCTCGGCATCGCCGGCACCGGACACCCCGCCGGCCATGGCCACATCCTCACTCGGTCGCTCCAGCCCCGAGGAGGTGCGCAACCTCAGCTGCTTGAGCATCAGGGTCAGGGCGAACATCACCGCGGCCAACGGCACTCCCAACAGGAACACCGAGTGGAGCGAGTGGACGAACGACTCGAGGATGCCGTGTTGCACCTTCGGCGGGAAGGCGTGGAGTTGGGCCGGGCTCATCGAGAAGCTGGTGTTGACATGGATGGAGCGGGCGGCGGCCCCGGGGACGAGCCTGGGGATCCAATGGGTGAGGCCGGCGATGAACACCGCCCCGAACAGTGAGGTGCCGAACGCACCCCCCAGGGACCGGAAGAAGTTGACCGCTGCGGTCGCCGTGCCGATCTGGTCGGGCGGCACCGCGTTCTGGGTGGCCAGGATCATGATCTGCATGGTCATGCCGATGCCGGCACCGAGCACGATGATGTCGAGCACCATCACCAGGTGCGACGTGTCGATGGTCAGTCTCGACAGCAGGTACATGCCCACCATGATCAGGGCGGAGCCGGCGATGGGAAAGGGCTTGTAGTGGCCGGTGCGGGTCACCACCTGACCGGAGAGGATCGAGGTGGCCAGCAGGCCGAGCATCATGGGGATGAGAAGCAGCCCAGACACCATGGCCGACACCCCGTCCACCAGCTGGAGGTAGAGCGGCAGGTAGATGATGGCGCCGTACATGATCATGGCCACCAGGAACGAGACCGACGAGGACACCCGGAAGATCCCGATCCGGAACAGGCTGGGCGGGAGGATCGGTTCGACCGCCTTGTGCTCCCACCAGATGAACACGCCGATGAACGCCACGGCGAGGACGGACAGCCCGATGATGGTGGGCGATCCCCAGGCGTACTGGACACCGCCCCACACGGTGACCAGCAGGGCGGCGGTCACCCCGACCAGCATGAGTCCGGCGCCGAGGAAGTCGATGGTGTGCGCCTGGCGCCGGAACGGCAGCTTGAGCACCGCCGAGGTCACCACCAGGGCGACGATGCCGATGGGGACGTTGACGTAGAAGATCCACCGCCAGCTCAGGTTGTCGGTGAAGACGCCGCCCAACAGCGGGCCGGCGATGGAGGAGAGGGCGAACGTGGCCCCGACGTACCCCTGGTAGCGACCCCGGTCGCGGGGCGAGACCACGTCGGCGATGATGGTCATGGCCAGGGCCATCAGCCCACCCGCCCCGAGGCCCTGGACGCCCCGGAAGACGATGAGCTGGACCATGTTCTGGCTCAGCCCCGACAGCACCGAGCCGACCAGGAAGATCACGATGGCCGCCTGAAAGAGGCCCTTGCGTCCGAACTGGTCGGACAGCTTCCCGTACAGCGGGGTGGAGATGGTCGAGGTCAGCAGGTAGGCGGTGATCACCCAGCTGATGTGGTTGAGACCGTGGAGACTGTTGACGATGGTCGGCAGCGCCGTCCCCAGGATCGTCTGGTCGAGGGCAGCCAGGAACATCCCCAGCATCAGCCCGCTGAACACCAGGAGGATCTGTCGGTGGGTGAGGGCGACGACCGCTCCCCCATCCGCCGCGTTCTGTGCGGTGCCCTGACCCTCGCCGGGAGCGCCCGACGGCTCGGGACGGCCCTCGCGGGCCGGGGTGTCGATGCTCACGTCGCCTTCCCCTCCGCTCGGTGCTCCCTGGCCGGGTGCTCCCGGTGATGGTGCAGACCCGACTCCAGCCGGAGCAGGCCCGAGGCCAGTGTCGTCCGCTCCTCGTCCGTCCACCCCTCGGTGGCGGCGGCCAGTGCCTGACGCCGGGCTTCCGACACCGCCTCGAGCACCGCCCACCCCCGGTCGGACAGGCTCAACAGCGCCGCCCGTCCGTCCTGCGGGTCGGGGACCTTGCGCACCAGACCGCACGCCACCAGGTCCCGCATCTGCCGGCTCACCGTGGACGGATCGAGTTCGACCGACTCGGCCAGCTCGGACAGGCGGATGTGACCCTGTCCGGACACCCGCACCAGCAGCCAGTAGCCCGCCCTGTCGATGGACTCCCCCTCGGCCAGGGCACTCTGGGGCACCTCGAGGCGGAGAATGGCCCGGGCCACCTGGGTCAGCGACTGCTCGAGTTCGGCCGACACGCTGCCGGCACGCTTGTCCAGGGTGGCTTCCGGCGCGGCCGTGGCGTCGAGTCGGGGATCATCGCTGGAGCGGGTCGCCGTCGGGGTCATCGGTCTGGCCTTCCTCGGGTCGCAGGGTGGCTAAATGCTTGTAGCAACCAACTATATCTTCCACATCACCGGTGCGGTCCCCCCGGTCCCGTGGCGACGGCTTGGCCGAGGGTCACCAGCGGGATCCCGCTGGCGTGCCACCGCCCTCCGGTCGCACCGCCCGACCGAGGGCGAGTACGCCGACCACCTGGGCCCCACCCAGCCGCAAGGAGGCCGCCGCGCTCTGTGCCCTGGCCCCGGTGACCACGCTGTCATCGACCAGCAGCACCCGCAGCGTCCGGAGTCGGCGGTGGTCGACGCCCGGGGCGAGCTCGAAGCCGAGGCGGTCTGCCCGCAGGTGGTCGGTGCAGCCCCTCCCCCTGATGAGCAGTGGGCGGTGCAGTGCACCCAGGACAGGAACGCGAGTCACGATGACATCGGCAGGGGCCCTGCCGGGTCGGCGCGAGGACGGCACCGTGGCCACCGCGTCCCAGTCGGACCCGAACCGGCGGCCGAGTTGCCGATGGTGGTGGTGGAGCCACCGCGTGGCCATGGTCACCAGCTCGTCCCGGTAGCGGTCACGGACCTCGGCCACCGGGGCGTCCTTGTAGCCGCGGAGACGGTGGTGCAGCGGGTCACCGAGTCGGTACTCCACCATCGCCACCACCGGGACGAGAGGCATCTGCAGCTGACCGACCAGGGTGTCGCAGCAGTAGCAGAGGGCGAACGACCGAGACAGCTGCCCGGAACAGATCCGACAACGGGCGGGCACAGCACGAGCACCGGTACTCGGCGCCAGATCGACGGACAGGGTCATGGGTGCGCTCGACCTCGACGCAGGGCCGGACGATGCCGGCGGTGGATTTGGGCGGCGCCCCCGAACTCAGCGTGCCGCGATCCGGGGGGTCCGCCCGATCAGGCTCCGGTCGACGGAGCGCCGTCGGGCGCCCGGTGCAGCAGGAACGTCCCGGTCGACCTGCTGACCAGACGACCCTTGGTGTCGGTGACGGTGGCCTCGGCGTAGGCCACCTGGCGGGCCATCCGCACCACCTCTCCGCGCAGCCCGTAGACCTCGCCGACCATGGCC
>JADGOG010000208.1 GCA_017883065.1 Acidimicrobiales bacterium
CCGCAAGGAGGGAACTTGGCCCGTTCCGTGCCGCTCTGCTGGCTGCGCCCAGGGTCGCCATCAGCGTCTGGAGTGTCGGGGCGAGTTGGACTTCCCACTGCTCGATGTCTTGTGACCGGGTCACTCGATCTTCTTTCCCTTGACCAAGCCCCGCAGAAACCCTAGAGCGCAATTGTCCCGTCGTCCAGGGGCAATTGGATGCGCGCCGGTCACCGGACCTGGTGTTGTCGGGATACCGCGATCCCCGTGCATCCTCCCGAGGACCGCCTCCCGTGGGTGGCGACTGGCCCCGAGCGGGAGGAGCCCCGGTCGTGATCGGTTGTCGACGACGGCCCGGCGACCGAAACAATCGACCAGCATCTCGCGGTGGTCAGGCACGTGGTAAACCGCCACCATGCCTACGGAGACAGAAGTCGTGTTCGCCGAATTGTTGGAGGAACTAGGGGTACTCCATCGCCGCCTGGTGGAGCAGCTCTCCGGTCCCGGCGATGAGCAGAGCCTGCTCGAGGCTCACAAGTGGGTGCTCACCATCCTTCAGGTGGCCACCGACACCCAGGTGTGGGCCGACCCCGCCAATCCGCGGTTCGTCGACATCGTCGGCCCGTACAAGAAGTGGGGCGGCGACAATGCCGACGCCTTCTACTGCTACTCCCCGGTCGATCCCGCCCGGACCTACCGGGTCCGGGTCACGCCCGGAGACGCGGTCTACCTCTCGCTCACCGTGTACGGCGGACCCCGGGACGGACACTATTCGGACCGGATCGTCGGGAGCATCAACAGCCAGCAGGCACCCCCTGGGCCGGACGGCACCATCGAGATGGTCCTCTCCCCCGTCGACCCCGGCCCGGGCGTGCCGTGGATCCGGCTCGAGCCCGACGCCGTGGCCATCGTGACCCGCGACTACCTCGACGACTGGGTCGACGATGCCCGGGCGGTGTGGACCATCGCCGCGGACGACCCTCCTGCCGTGTACCGCGAGGACGACTCCGACCTGGCCCGGCGCTTCCGTGCCGCCCTCACCTGGGTGCGGGACCAGGCCACCATGGTGCCCCTGCCCATGGGCGAGCCCAATACGGTGGATCCCCCCTATCCGGTCCCCACCACGACGTTCGGATGGGCCGCGGGTGACGCCGCCTATGCCATGGGCAGCTACCAGTTGGAGGACGGCCAGGCCCTGGTGGTCAAGGGCCGGTCCCCGAAGTGCGTCTTTTGGAACCTGTGCCTGTGGAATCCGTTCCTGCACACCTACAACTACGACTACGAACGTGTGACCATCAACGGTGCCCAGGTCCACTACGAGGCTGACGGATCGTGGGCGATCGTGATCTCCCCGACCGATCCCGGCCATCCCAACTGGGTCTCCACCGCCGGGCACCACAAGGGTCGACTGTGGTTCCGCTGGTTCGTACCCGAATCGACTCCCGAACCGCCGGAGGTGTCGGTGGTCGACGTCGGATCCCTGGTGTGACCCCGACCCACCGGCCCCCGGCCATCGCCCTCGACGATCTGGCCGTGCCCCGATTCACCGACGAGGTACGGGCCGTCCTGGCCATGATGGCCGAGGCCGGTGCGACCATGCCGCTCGAGCCCGAGGCGCTGATGGCCGACGCAGTGGCCCAGACCGGCCTGGTCGACTTCGGCGCCGACGACTTCGTCGACCGCCTCGACCTCCTGTGCACGTCCCTGCGGACCGAGGCCCGGCTCAACGGGGCCGGGACCATGGCGCAGGCCGTGTTCCTGACCGGTCTGCTCCGCAATCGGCTACTGCTCGAGAACCTCATCGCCCGCCATCCCGAGATCCTCGAGGTCGAGGTGGAAGCCCCGATCGTGATCTGCGGCCTGCCCCGGACCGGCACCACCCATCTCCACAATCTGATGTCCGCTGATCCTGCGTTGCGCTCACTCCCCTACTGGGAGAGCCTCGAGCCCGTCCTCGCCGACTGCGATCGCCCGGAACCCGGCGGGGTGGACCCACGCTACGAGCGCACCGATCTCGCCCTGTCGTTCGTCAACGACGCCATGCCCGAGTTCAAACGGATGCACGAGATGACCGTGGACCATGTCCACGAGGAGATCCAGCTACTGGCCGTCGACGTCTCCACCATGCTCTTCGAGACCATCGCCCCCATCCCCACCTGGCGCGACCACTACCTGGCCCGCGACCAACGACCCAGCTACCGCTATCTCAAGCGGATCCTCCAAGCGCTCCAGTGGCTTCGGGGCGGCAGCCGGTGGGTCCTCAAGTCCCCCCAGCACCTGGAGCAGTTCCCCGCGCTGGTGGAGACGTTCCCCGACGCCACCTTCGTGGTCACCCACCGCGATCCGGTCTCGGTGACGGCATCGATGGTCACCATGCTCGGGTACTCCGCACGTCTCTCCCATGATCGGGTCGACCTGGGGTGGATCGGTGGGTACTGGGCCGACCGTCTGGAGCGGATGCTGGCGTCCTGCGTCCGGGACCGTGACGTCCTCCCCGCCTCGCAGGCCATCGACGTGCACTTCGACGAGTTCATGGCCGACGACCTGGCCATGGTGGAGCGGATCTACCACCTGGCCGGCCAGCCGATGACCGGAGAGGCCCGCCACGCCATGGACGCCTTCTTGGCGGACCACCCCCGTGGCCGCCACGGCGGGATCCTCTACGACCTCGGTCAGTTCGGCATCGACGAGGACCAGCTCCGATCGGCGCTGCACCCGTACGTCGAGAGTTTCGGGATCACCGAGGAGCGCTGAGTCGTCCGGGGGTCGCTTCGATACGACTCACCGCCGGTCAGGCGAGGTGGGCCACGATCTGCTGTCCGATGAACTTGTAGCCCTTGTCGTTGGCGTGGATGTTGCCCAGCGAGCAGAAGTAGGTGAGCTGGCAGACCTCGTTCACCGCGGCGGGGATGACGCCGTAGGTCTTGGACTTGACCGTGGTTGTCAACGGCGTGTCGTCGCCGAGCGTGGCCGTCTTGTACGGGGCCTGGGTGATGTTGACGAAATTGGCCGCTCCGTAGGCCGCCGACAGGGCCGGGTTGATCAGCGCATCGAAGGCGGTCACCGACAGACCGGCCAACGACTGGTTGGGCGATGTCGGCGGGTAGACCCAGTCTCCCAGGATCACGTCCGGGTAGGTGAGGCCGACCACCTTGGCGGTGGTGTCGCCCGCCGCGGCCAGGGCGGTGTGGAGCGACGCCGCCAACGACCCCACATTGGCGGTGATCGACGCGTCGGCCGCTCGGATACAGGCGAGGATCTGGGTCGTGGTGCCGGCATTGGCACAGCTGGTCACGTCGTTGCCGCCGATGGAGACGGTGACCAGGCCCACCTTGCCGGCGTTGGCCGGCGCGCTGATGAACTG
>JADGOG010000028.1 GCA_017883065.1 Acidimicrobiales bacterium
CTCAGCCGCCCCCCCCGCGGGGCTCGTCCGGCTTGGACGTCTTGGCCGCCGCCTGTCCGACCATCCGGCCCGCGCTCCTGATGGTCCGCTTCACCCGGGCCTCGGCCACCGGGCCGTAGCGGGCCGCCGCCTTCTTCCCCGAGGCAGCGGCCGCTCCCGTGGCACGGCCGGCCCACCGGGCCGCCGCTCCCGACGAGGACGCCGCCACGTCCTCCCCGGTGCGCACGGTCGAGGGCCGGGGAGCAGGCCGCGCCACCCTGGCCGTGGCGTCGATCACCGGAGCGCCGGGCCGCCCGGGCCAGCCGAAGCGGGAGGTCGCCCCCGACGTGGTGGCCGCGGTGAAGGTGGCCATCCGGATCAGTCCGATGGCCCCGAACTCGAGCACGATGATCCCCTGGACGTCCGGGCGCAGGGCGGGGATGACGGGAGCCACGGCCACCACCACTCCGGCGACCACGGCCAGCACCAGGTGGAGCGGCTGGGCACAGATCCGGAAGATCCCAAAGGGCGCCCGCGCGGTGATGGCCAGGGCGAAGAACGCAATTGCCGCGGCCACCAGCAGACCGCCGTTGTCGACGTGGATGGAGATGTCGACGAACACCACCGCGATCACCACTTCGGTGACCTGCAGCACCCAGAACGGCAACCACCGGCGCCGGAAGCGCCCGGAAGGTGATAGTCGCTGTTGTCCGGTCCCTCCGCTGGTCGATCCGCTCATCGTGGTGACGTCGGCCGTGGGAGGAACGACGGAACGGTCAGGACGAGGCGGCCGCGGACCCGTCGCCGTTGGTCTCGACGGTCACCGTGGTCTGAGCGGGGGCCGCCGGGGGAGCCACGGCGGCGGGGGGGATGGCCTGGGCTACGGCAGTGGTGCCCTTGCCGTCGTCGGCGGATCCCTCGTCGAGGCCCTTCTTGAACTCCTTCTGGGCCGAACCCAGGGAGCGGGCCAGCTTGGGGATCTGCGTGGATCCGAACAGGACCAGCACGACCACGACCAGGATGATGATGCCGTCTACGCCAAAGATCTCTGCGGGTGAGCCGAAGTGCACGGTGGTGTCTCCTTTGTCGGCAGCTGCCACCAGGTTAGACCTGTCCGTCCCCGCTCGCTGCTCGGTTCGTCGCCAGGGTATCCAGTGCTGGCGCCCGGTCCGGATGGCCGGTCCAGGCGTGGTCAACCGGCCAGGAACACCCCGAGGCACAGGGCGGCCACCGAGGTCAGGGCACCGATCGCCCCCCAGATGGCCATGCCCCGTCGGGAGGTGGCCCGCTGGTGGAGGAAGACGGCCACGCCGGCGATCACCACCACGGTGATCTTGGCCATCAGGAGCGCCTTCCAGGCCGAGGAGGCATGGCTGGTGGTCAGAGCGCTGATGTTCCAGAACCCGGTGACCACCAACAGGGCGTAGGCCGGCCACAGCAGGCGCCCGAGGGCCCTGGCCACCCGCTTGGGTGCGTCCTCGCCCAGGGTGCGGATGGTGGGCAGGAGGCCGAGCACGGTGAACTGGCCACCGACCCAGACGGTGGCGGCCAGCACGTGCAGGATGAGCCGGAACCCGTCCAGTCCCGGGGAGACGGTGGGCACGTCGCTGGCCAGGTTGGTGGTCACCGCCGTGACCGCCGCTGCGATCACGCCTGCCGCCCAGGCAGCTGGCCGGCGGGTCCCCCGAGGATCACTTGCCCGACCAGTTGGGCTTGCGCTTCTCGGCGAAGGCGATCGGGCCCTCCATGGCGTCGGCGGAGCTGAACACCGTGGCCACAGCGGCGTTGCTGATGGCCCAACCGTCGGCGTCGGGAAGCTCGCCGGCCTGCTTCATGACCTGCTTGGAGGCGCGGACGGCCAACGGGGCGTTCTCGGCGATGGTGCCGGCCAGCGCCAGCGCCTCTTCCATCAGCTTGCCCGCCGGCACCACCCGGTTGATCAGGCCGAGCTGGAGGGCCCGCTGGGCGTCGATGGGATCGCCGGTCAACGCCAGTTCGAGGGCGATGGCCGGCGGGATGCGCTTGGGCAGGCGGATCAGCCCTCCGGCGCCGGCGATGAGCCCCCGCTTGACCTCGGGGATGCCGAACTTCGCCTCCTCGACGGCGACCACCAGGTCGCACGAGAGCATGATCTCGCACCCACCGGCCAGCGCCGACCCGTTCACCGCCGCGATCAACGGCTTGGCGAAGTCGCGCTGGGCGATCCCGCCGAACCCGCCCTTGGCCCCCATGATGTCCCCGGCCTCGCCGGCCGTGAAGGCCTTCAGGTCCATCCCGGCGCTGAAGGCCTTGTCGCCGGCACCGGTGATGATCACCACCCAGCAGTCGTCGTCGGCCTCGAGCTCGTCGAAGGCGGCGGTGAAACCGCGGGACACGGCGCCGTTGACCGCGTTGCGGGCCTCGGGCCGGTTGATGGTCAGGATCTCGATGTGGCCCTGTCGTTCTCGAAGCAGTTCGGACATGGTGGTCTCCCCGTGTGCGTTCAGGCTGTGGGCAGACGGTAGCGCGCCGAGTCGGCCTGGACGACAATCGACGTCCCCACCAGCCCGGGCACGTCGAGGCGCCCCATCGCCCCGAGCACCTCGTCGTCGGCGGGGGCCAGGGCCATCTGGCGGCCGTCGGGGAGGCGGGCGATCAGCGGTGCCGCGACCGGCGCTCCGTCCGGGTCCCGGGCCACCGTGGACGCCACCACCGTGGCCGTGGTGGGAGTGGCAACCTCGAGGGCCACCTCGGCGGCCTCGGCGTCGATCCGCTCCTGGGCGGCGGAGGTGTCCCCGCGGCGGAACCCGTCCGGTGGGGGAGTCGTCCCGTAGATGCCCAACGCGTGCTTGGTGACGAACCAGCCGAGGCCGGTGGCCATGCCCAGTCGGGTGTCGGCGTCACCGCCGGATCCCGTCGAGTTGCGCAGCCGGTCGGTGACCGCGGCGATCCCGTGGGTCGTGTAGTTGTTGCCGGGACCACCGAAGTAGGGGAGGCCCCCCGTCGAGGTGAGGCCCCTGGGGTCGTCGGTGGCGATGCCCAACGCCTCGGCGGCCAGCTCCACGGCCGAGGGGAAGCACGAGTAGATGTCGAGCACCTCGACGTCGTCCACGCCGACGCTCCCGCCGCCTCCGGCTGCCGCTGACGCCGCCGCGAAGAGGGCCTGGCCGGCGGCGGCGATGGCCGGGGACCGTCCCGGGTCGGGTCGGGCGGCAGGGAAGCGGATGTCGGTCGCCTCGGACCCCGCCCAGATGAACACGGCCCGGTCGGCCACCCCGGCCCGCCGGGCGGCGGCCAGTGAGCACACCACCACGGCCGCCCCCTGGTCCGAGCCGAGGAAGGCGGTCATCCGCTTGGTGTAGGGCTCGCACACGATCCGGTTCTCCGCTGACGGTACGGCGATGGACTCGGCGTCACGGGCCTCCGGGAACCAGGCGAAGGGATTGGCCGCGGCCACCTCGGTGAACGGCGCCAGCAGCGCGCCCATGGCCTGGCGGTGGGTGGGGGCGTCGTGACCGGCCCGGGCGGCCACCACGCTCTCGAACAGCGGATAGAGGTGGAGCGGCAGCACGAGGCCGATGGCCATCTCCGCGGGTCCCACCCCGGGCAGGTCGTCGCCCACCACCGGATCCGGCGCCAGCGCCACCGCCCCGTCGTCCCGGGGGAGGCCGGCCGACCGCCGACCCCGGTAGGACCGGAGCGCCTCGGCCCCGGCGATGAGGGTCACGCTCAGCTCGCCGGCGGCGATGGCACTGGCCGCCCGGCTGACCAACCACTGCGGGGTGTTCCCCCCGATGGTGGTGACCTCGCAGTGGGCCCCGGTGACGCCGATCCGGTCGGCCAGGTCGGTGGCCGGGGCGGGCCCGGTCCTGGTCATGATGTTGACGACCGAGAGCCGGTCGATCGCCGATCGCAGGGCGGGGACGTCGGCCAGCGCCGCCTCGCTGGCCCGTTCCATCAGGTCGATCGGTGTGACCCAGTCGGTGCGCTCGATGGACTCGCCCGAGGCGATGACCACCGGGATGCGCTCGGGGTCGGTGGTGGCTCTGGTCACGGGTGCGTAGTCGTCTCGGTGCGGGTTCGGTGTGGTCGGTGCGGGTTCGGTGCGGGTTCGGTGTGGTGTCGGGCGCCGTCGGTGGTCGTCACGGGGCGGCCTCGGGCCGCAAGCTACCATCGCCATCGGTCAGGTCACCGGGGGCACCGGCCCACGAGCCCCTTCGCCACCACCAGCCCACCACCAGCCCACCACCAGCCCACCACCAGCCCAGGAAAGGCGGGACGTTGTCCTCGAACGGAACATCACCGGCCAGTGGCCGATCTGGTGGCGGAGGACTCCCCGACGACTTCTTCTTCGGCGTGGCCACGGCCGGGTTCCAGGTGGAAGGCGGGTTCAACGGCCCGGGCCAGCCGAACAACAACTGGGAATCGTGGGAGCTGGTCGGCAGGGTGGAGCCCTCCGGCAATGCGGTGGGGTTCTGGGAGCGGCCCGAGGAGTCGCTGGACCGGGCGGCCGCCCTCGGCTGCAACACCTTCCGGTTGAGCGTGGAGTGGGCGCGGGTCTGCCCCGACCGGTCGGGTCCCGACCGGTCTGTCCTGGCCCACTACGCGGCCATCGTCGAGGCGTGCATCGCCCGCGGGCTCGAGCCACTGGTCACCCTCCACCACTTCACCCACCCGGCCTGGCTGGGGGAGGACTTCTGGCTGCGGCCCGATGCCCCCCGCTGGTTCCGGGAGTGGGCCGAGGTGGCGGCCGACGCCCTGGCCGGCTCGGTGCGCCACTGGGTGACCATCAACGAGATCAACGTGCTGGCCGTCAGCTCGTGGCTGCTCGGGATGTTCCCCCCGGGGCGCTCCCTGGCCTTCGGGGACGCGGCCATCGCCGTCGACAACCTGCTGGCCGCCCACGTGGCCGGCTACGAGGTCCTCCACCAGGCCCGTCCCGACGCGGTGGTGACCACCAACAACTCGTCGATGAGCGTGTACGAGTACGACCGGATGCTCACCGACCTGCTGCTGGCCCGGGGCGCGGGGGTGGCCCGTGGCGACCTCGACCCCTGGATCGCCGACCGGCGCCGCAGCCACGACGAGGCCCTCCCGCCGGTGGGCACGGCCGAGCGGCTGTTCCGTCGGTTCACCGCCGCCGGTGCCCCCTACGGACGGGGTGGTGCGAACGGTCGGGGAGCCCCGAACGCACGGGGCATCCTGGGGAACCGACCGCCACTGCCGCGCAAGGCGGTGGACGCCGTCTACGAGAGCCCGCACGAGCGCACCCTCGACGTGCTGGGCATCGACTACTACGACCCGGAGGTGGCCCGGCACTTCCGTCTTCCCGGCCACCGGACGGTGGGAGGGCGATCTGCGGCGCCGGCCCGCCAGCTGTGGGACGAGGTCCCCGACCCGGCCGGACTGACCCGGTGGCTCAAGGCCCAGCACGAGCTGGCTCCCGGCCTCCCCCTGTGGGTGGTGGAGAACGGGCTGTGCAACCGGGTCCGCAACGGTCGCTCCGAGCTCCGGCTCGACGGGTGGGACCGCCGGCGGTACCTGCGCGAGAACCTGGCGGCGGTGGTCGCTGCCGTCGATGCCGGCATACCGGTGACCGGCTACTGGCACTGGTCGTTGGTCGACAACTACGAGTGGGGCACCTACGAGCCCCGGTTCGGCCTCTACGGCATGGACCGGCACCGTGGCGAGCACGGGGCGCGCTGGATGGAGACCGACGCCATGGGTGACGACTCCGCCGGCACCTACCGGGACATCATCGCCGGGCTCCGCTCCGGGGACCGCTCGGTCCTGCGTCCCGGCTGAGCGGACCCGTCCGCCCAGCCCGCCGACACGGCGCTCAGCGACCGGCCAGCTTGCCCATCCCGGCCAGCACCTGCTCGGCCTGGGCGACGATCTGGGCGACCAGGCTGGCCGCGGGGATCAGGGTCTGGATGGCCCCCACGCCCTGTCCGGTGGGGTAGCACTCCCGGTCGGGATCGATGTCAGGGGTGTCCTCGCCACCACCCAGGTGGAAGGCGCCCTCCTCCATGGAGTGGCCGAGCTGGGCGGGAAACGGCTGCAGTTCGGCGGGGTGCTCGTCGTAGAAGGCCGTGTACCGGTTGCGGACCACCCGCATGGTCTTGCCCGAGTAGGCCCGGCTGATCACCGTCCCGTCCTCGCCGGTCTGGATGAGCGCGTCCTTGTAGCCGGCGACCCCCCGGGCCTCCGGCGTGGCGATGAACCGGGTCCCCATCCACACCCCGTCCGCCCCCAGGGCCAGGGCGGCGGCCAGGCCCCGGCCGTCGAAGATCCCGCCGGCCGCCACCACCGGGATCCGGCCGCCGACGGCGTCGACGATCTGGGGGACCAGGGGCATGGTGGCCACCGTCCCGGTGTGCCCTCCGGCCTCGGTGCCCTGGGCCACCACGACGTCGCACCCGGCGTCGAGGGCCCGCCGGGCGTGGTCGACCTTCCCGCACATGTTGACGACCAGGACCCCGCTTCGGTGGCAGAGATCGACCACCTCGGCGGGAACGCCCAGGCCGGCCACGAACACGGTCGCCCCACCCTCGATGATCTGCTCCACCTGGCCGACCAGATCGCCGGGCATGGCCGTCAGGAGGTCGACCCCGAACGGCTTGCCGGTGGCCGTCCGCACCTCGGCGATCTCGGCCACCATCCGCTGGTTGCTCATGGTCGACGCACCCAGGCACCCGAAGCCCCCGGCTTCGGACACGGCGATGACCAGCGGGGCATAGGAGACCCCGCCCATGCCGGCCAGCATGACCGGGTGGTCGACGCCCAGGACTTCGGTCAGCCTCGTCTTCATCGGAGTCTCCTCAGGTCGGGGTCGCTGCGGGGGACCCTACTGGCCTGCATCGGGCCGGCGTGGGGCGGCCTTCCCCCGGCGGAGTCCGGCTCTGGGAGTGCCAGGACCCTCAGGACAGGGAGCCCGACCCCTCAGATGAGATAGGGACAGTGCCGGCATCCCGACCCACAGCACACGCCGCGGCCCACCAGGTAGGCCGCGGTCAGGACGAAGAGCCCGCTGTCCGGATCCAGGTAGCCGGAACTTCCGGCATCGATGGCCCGGCGGTGGGCGGCCATGATCTCGTCGCGCCGGGGGTGGTCCGGAGCCAGTCGGCTCGGGTGGGGCTCGTCGAGGCCCCGTTCGGCCAACCGGGTCTCGGCCGGCATGCCTATCGGACGGTCCCGCCCGCCTCGGACGGCCTGCTCTCTTCGGCTCGTCCCCGCGAATGTCGGGCCGGGCGCCAGGGAGGGGTCGCCTTGGTGGACCGGTCGGTGACGGCGCCCGGGCCGTCCCGGGCTCCGTCGACGCCATGGGCTCCGTCCACGGCTCCGACCTGGGAGTCGGCGGTCCCGTCACTGTCGCCGGCGTCGAGTGCCGGTCCGGTGACGAAGTCACGCTGGCGCACCAGGAAGAACGATCCCACCGCCCCGACCAGGGAGACCACCAGGGCGATGGCCATCAGGTGGTTGAACGTGGTGGTGAACCCGACCTTGTAGGCGTCGATCAACGTGGTGCGCAGCGCGCCCGCCGGCAGGGCCAGGGCCGCGGCCCGCACGTCACCGCCGGCCACCACCGCCGACAGGTGGCCGCCACCGTGGGCAAGGATCGACCGACCGGTGGGGGTGGTGGCCAGGGCGTTGATGGTGTTGGGCTTGATCTGGCTGAGGAAGACGGCGCCCAGTGCGGCGATGCCGGTGGAGATCCCCACCTGGCGGAACGTGCTCGACGAGCCCGATGCCATGCCGCTCCGCTCGGGGGGGACGACGGCCACGGTGGCCGAGGCCAGCACGGGATTGACGATGCCCACGCCGATACCGGCCAGGATGAATCCGGGCAGGAGCACCGTCCACGTCGAGTCGGCCTGCACATGGGTGGTCACTGCGCAGCCGAGGGCGATGCACAGGAGGCCCAGGCTCATCAGGTACCGCGACTGGACCAGCACCAGCAGCTTGCCGCTGAGCGGCGCGACCAGGAACGCCAGCACGGTGATGGGCAGGAACCTCAGCCCCGCCTGGAACGGGCTGTAGCCGAGCACCTCTTGGAGATAAAGGGTCAGGTAGAGGAACATGGCGAAGATCGACGCCGAGATGGCGAAGGCGGCCAGCGACACGCCGACCATGGCCGGTCTCTTGAACAGCGAGATGTCGAGCATCGGATGTTGCTGTCGCCACTCGGCGACCAGGAAGACGATCATCAGCACGCCGGATCCCACCAGCAACCCGACGATGGTGGGACTGCGCCATCCCTTGGCGTTGCCTTGCACCAGAGCGAAGACCAACATGAACAGCGACGCCGAGAAGGTGACGAATCCGAACCAGTCGACCGTCCGGGACGTGGGGTCCCGCGAGTCCTCCACCTTGGCCAGGGTGATCAGGACGGCGACCAGGCCGATGGGCAGATTGATGAAGAAGATCCACCTCCAGCCGATGCTGCTGGTGATGGCCCCGCCGACCAACGGGCCGATGGCCACGGCCCCGCCGATCACCGCCCCGTAGATGCCGAAGGCAGCGCCCCGTTCCTTCCCGGTGAAGGCCTGGGCGATCAGAGCCAACGAGGTGGCGAACATGATGGCCCCCCCGACCCCCTGGACGCCGCGGGCCAGGTTCAAGATGAGGGACGTGGACGAGATGCCGCAGATCAGCGACGCCGCGGTGAACAGGCCCACCCCGACGGCGTAGATGCGCCTCCGGCCCATCATGTCGCCGATCACCCCGGCGGTGAGGAGGAAGGCGGCCAGGGTGAGCGCGTAGGCGTCGATCACCCACTGGAGATCGGAGAAGGACGAGTGGAGGTCGACCTGGATCGCCGGGAGCGCCACGTTGACCACGGTGATGTCCAGCAGCAGCATGAAGATGCCCATGCACACCGCCGCCAGCGTCCACCACTTGCGGTTCATGAGTCCGTCCCCCGGTCGATGGGTCGCCTGCTGGTCAGGGTGCTGCCATGGAAGGTCCTGCCGTGGTGCCTGCCCCACCCCGGTGCCCGCTGCGCCGCCAAGCCGGTCACCGATGCTTCCGCCGTCAGCGACCGCGCACGGCACCTGGGTTCGAAGTGCCGGGGTGCGAAGGACCCGAACCGCCGGACCGGTACAGCGAACGATGCGTCAACGTGGACTTGGCTCCGGGGACAACGGAGGCCGTTCAGGCATGTATAGACGATGAACCTGGCGCCGGGCAATGACAATTCGGGGTGCTCCGGAGGCTGTCGACGCGGCTCGGCCAGGCGGGGAGTGCCGCCGGGTCGGGAATGCAGTCGGGGGGGCAGTGCCGCCGGGTCAGGCAGTGCCGTAGGTGGTGCTGCGGTCCTCGGCCCGCTTCCCGCTGTCCAGCAGTTCGCCGGTCACGGCGGTCAGGTCGGCGCACAGTTCGTCGATGACCGCCCGGTGCCCGGCGTGCACGGTGGCGTGCAGGCTGTCGGGCGGCGACTGCCGGTCGAAGAACCAGCCACCCCGCTCGGCCAGGGCGTCGCCCAGGGCGAAGGTGTCGATGCGGCCGTCGTCGGGGTCCCCACCGAAGGCGAACACGGTGGCGTCGGGCGAGCCCCGGAGGGCCAGGCCGGGGGTGCCGGTGATGGTGGCCTTGGCGGCGGTGGCCGCCGCATGGGTGTCCTCGGCCAGGCGAAGGTAACCGTCCATGCCGAGGTACTGGAGTACCGCCCAGCCGGCGGCGATCGGTCCGGCCGGCCGGGTGCCCGCCATCGAGGGCGAGCCGTAGAGGCCGCCCAGCCAGTTGGAGGTGATGAACGGCTGCAGCCGGGCCAGCTCGGGGGTGCGGTAGAGGATCACCGAGATCCCCTTCGACGCGTACCCGTACTTGTGGAGGTCGGCAGAGATCGAGGTCACCCCCGGAACCGAGAGGTCCCACGACTTGGTCTGATAGCCCAGCCGATCGAGGAACGGAAGGATGAAGCCGCCCAGGCAGGCATCCACGTGGCAGAGGACGCCCCGGTCGGCGGCGATGGCGGCGAGGGTGGGGATCGGGTCGATCACCCCCTGGGGGTAGGACGGCGCCGAGCCCACCATCAGCACGGTGTGGTCGTCGACGGCATCGGCCATGGCGTCCACATCGGCGGTGAAGTCGGACCGGACGGCGATCCGGCGCGACTCCACGTCGAAGTAGTGGGCGGCCTTCTCGAAGGCGGCGTGGGCGCTGGTGGCCAGGACCATGTTGGGCCGGTCGATCCCCCGACGGGTGCGTCCCCAGTCGCGGGCCGTCTTGGTCGCCTGCAGCAGGGACTCGGTCCCACCCGAGGTGAGGAAGCCGCGCACCCCCTCGCCCTCGCCGTCGGGCATCCGGTCACCGCCGAGGAGGCCGGTGGTGATGGTGACGATGTCGTTCTGCATCCACCCCAGGCTGGGGAAGACCATGGTGTTCAGGGCGTTCTCCGCCGAGTAGAGGTTGGCGGCGCGCTCGAGCAGCTCGTGGACCTGATCGCCGGCCGAGTAGACCAGGCTGAACACCCGGCCGCCCCGCCAGTCGCGGTCGTCGACCCGCAGCTCCTGCATCCGGGCGAGGACCTCGTCGGCCTCCGTCCCGTGTTCGGGGAGCCGGTTGTCGGGGAAGCCGTCGGCCATGGCCCCGATCCTACGACCGGAGCCACGCATCCCCGCGTGGCCGGCCGTCGGCGTCCGGTCAGGTGATGTCGCGGCGGGTCAGGATGAACGACCCGATGCCGGCGAAGGCCAACCCGTACAAGAGCATCAGGAGTGTCCCCTGCCACCAGTTGAACAGACCGAAGTCCGCATCCCGGCCCCGTGTCAGGTTGGAGGCCGCGGCGGCGGCTTCGGTAGGGAACCAACGGGCGGCGCTGTGGAACAAGGCGGTCAGGATGCCTTCGAGGATGATGAACCAGCCCAGGCAGACGATGATGGCGGCCACCTGGTTGGTCAGCACCGACCCCACACCGACCCCGAGGATGGCGAAGAGGGCGAAGACCAGCATCATCCCCGGCGCCACCGCCGGCAACTGGCGGACCAGGTCGGCGAACGACCCGCCCTGGGCGGCCAGGGTCACGCCTCCCCCGAGGACGGTGGCCGCCAACATGACGACGGCGAGCACGGCGCCGAGGATGGCCGCGGTGATCAGTTTGGCCACCACGAACCGGGTTCGGTTGGGTGTGACCAGGAAGGAGGTGGTCACCGTCTTGTGGCGGAACTCGGCGGTCACCATGAGCACCCCGAGCAGCAAGGCGAAGAGGTACCCCTCGAACCCGGAACCCAGTACGTTCCTGAGCTGTTGGGTGGTGTGGGGGTAGTTGGGGATCCCGAACGACCCGTCGTTGCCGTTCCCACCCCCACCCCCGCCGTGGCTGACGAAGAACGCCAGGATCAACAGGGCGGTGATGATCAGGGCGATACCGGTGAGCACCCAGGGGACGGCCGTGGTGCGCAACTTCAGCCACTCGGTGCGGATGAGGGCGATCATGGCTGGCCCCCGGGCATCGGGCCGGCAGAGCCGGGCATCGGGCCGGGAGGCGGGCCGCCCGGAGGCGGTCCAGTGGGTATCGGTCCGAACGGGGCCGGACCGCCGTGAGCCGCCCCTCCCGGGGTGGCCGTCTCGTAGCCCTGGGTCAGGTTGAGGAACACGTCTTCGAGGCTGCTGCGCTCGTGGACGATCTCGTACAGGACGATCTGGTGCTGGGCGGCGAACGGCCCGAACCACTCGGGGGTGGCCCCGTCGATGACCAGGGTGTCGGGTGCTGTCGGGCGGTAGGCGACGGGAACCGCCTGCAGGAGTGCGATCAGGCGACCCAACTCGGGCGAGCGGATCCGCAGGCCGGTGCGGGTGCCCGCCCGGGTGGCCAACTCGGCCAGCGTCGTCTGCATCACCAGGCGGCCGTTGGAGATGATGACCACGTCGTCGACGGTCTCTTCCATCTCGGCCAGCAGGTGCGAGGAGACCAGCACGGCATGGCCGAGCGAGGCCTGGTGGCGGATGAAGGTACGCAGCCACTGGATCCCCTGGGGGTCGAGCCCGTTGGACGGCTCGTCCAGGATGAGGATCTCCGGATCACCCAACAGGGCGGTGGCCAGTTGGAGGCGTTGGCGCATGCCCAGCGAGAACTTGCCCACCCGGCGTCGGCCCACCTCGGTCAGGCCCACCTGGGCCAACGTCTCGTCCACCCGGGTGAGGGGGATGCCCGCCCCGATCGCCACCATCTTGAGATGGTCCTCCGCCCGGCGGGAGGGGTGGAAGCTGGTGGCCTCGAGTACGGCTCCGACATGGCGGACCGGATGGTCCAGCTCGATGTAGCGGCGGCCGCCGAAGGTCGCCGCGCCCCCGGTGATGGACACCAGGCCGAGCAGCATCCGCAGGGTGGTGGTCTTGCCCGAGCCGTTCGGCCCGAGGAATCCGGTCACCCGGCCTGCGGTCACCTCGAAGCTCAGATCGTCGACGGCGTGCACCGGTCCGAACCGTTTGGAGAGCCCGGCGACTTCGATGGCGGAGGGCATGCCAGACGGTAGCCCGGCACACTCTCCGACAGCGGTCATTCCGGGTCCTGTGTCGAGGCCGGCACCGACGGTGGGGCTCGCGACCGGGGTTTCCGGTCCCGTTCCGGCCGGGGCCCGATCAGACCCCGGCGTAGATGTCGGCGGGGAGGAGAAGCCCGATGGCCACCACCAGCTCGTCGTGGACCCGGCCCATGTTGCTCCATCCGTTGACCCATCCGACCAGAGCCGAGTACCAGACGTGGCCGAGGATGCGGGCCCGGTCGCTGAGGTCGGGCGGGTGGGGATCCCCGATCGAGCGGGTGATGATCCCCTCCATCAGCGTGGAGACCTGTTGCTGGCACTCGATGGCGGCCGGGTCCGGCGAGGCCAGCGCAGTGAACACGGCACCCACCAGCAGGGGCTGGCGGCCCATCGCCCGCAGCGCCCGGTCGAGGGCGTCGATGACCCGTTCGGCGGCGGTGGCCCCCTGGGGCGGGACCTGGGCGAGGCGGTTGTCCAGCTGCTCCACCCAGTGGACCAGCGCCGCCGCCAACAGGTGGTCCTTGCTGGTGAAGTATCGGTAGACGGTGCCCATGGCCACGTCGGCACGGGCGGCGACGTCGCGCATCTGCACCGCCTCGTACCCGCCCTCCAGACCGAGCGACATCGCCGCGTCGACGACGCGTTGGCGCCGGGCCTGTTGGGCTCGCGTCAGGGTCCGTGGCACCGGACGGTTGGCCATGACCGATCACCCTACTCGCCTGGGCTTTCGCGACACTGTTCGAATTCGATCCGGCGTCCGGCTGCGGCCCCGGGCCCGTCATCCCTGGCCTCGGTACCATGGGCGGCCATGTCCCTGCCCGAGAATCCCGAGCTGATCGCCACCACCGACGGTCGGGTCCCGGGCCGTCGCGGACGGGCCACCCGCCAGCGCCTGTTGGAGTGCACCACCGAACTGTTGGTGGCCACCCCGTGGCGGTCGATCAAGGTGATCGACATCGCCCGTCAGGCCGGAACCTCGCCCGCCACCTTCTACCAGTACTTCGAGAACGTGGAGGCGGCCATCACCGTCCTGGCCGAGGAGCTGGTCGAAGGGGCCGGGGTCCTGGCCGGCCTGGTCGACGGCGACTGGTCGGACGGGGCCAGTTGGGACACCGCGGTGGCGGTGGTCGAGGGCTTCATGGACTACTGGGAGTCGAACCGGGCGGTGTTCCGGGTGGTCGAGCTGACCACGGTCGAGGGTGATCTCCGGTTCCAGGGCCTGCGGGTGCGCGCCCTCAACGCGGTCACCGTCACCCTGGCCCGGGTCATCGCCACCCAGGGGGAAGGGGCCGGCTCACCCGCCGGAGCCGACCCGATGGCCGCCGCCGGCACGCTCATCGCCATGCTGGCCCAGGTGGCCGGCCATCGCTACGGCTTCGAATTCTGGGGTATCCGGACGGCGTCCCTGGTCGACAGCCAGGCGAGGCTGCTCCACTGGTCGGTCACCGGTCGGCCCGCTCCGGAGGGCGCATCGGTGGCCGGGGCCCAGGCCCCCCCGCCCCGTACCGGTCCGGTGGTCGGCGGGGGAGCGGCGTCGGCCCGGACCGCCGAGCTCAAGGCGGCGACGGCCAAGGCCCGCTCGGCCAAGGCCCAGCCGGCCAAAGCCGTTGCCAAGACCGGGTCCAAGGGCGTGCCCAAGGACTCGTCGAGCTGAGGCCGGCCCTGTTGCCCTTCCCGTCGATCAGCGCAGGGCGATCGGGTTGACCGGGGAGCCGAGGGCGTTGGTCAAGGGGAGCGGTGTGGCGTCCAACAGGAACCCGTAGCGCCCGTCGGCCGCACAGGCGTCGGCCAGCTCGTCGAGGAACCAGTTCTGCCCCTGGGTCATGCCCATCTCCACCAGGTGAAGCAGATGGACGGGGAGATAGAGGTCCGGATCCTCGCACGGGTAGACCTCGAGGACCATGGTGTCGGTGGCCACCGCGGCCACGTCGCGGCGGTGGAACCAGGCGGCGGTAGCCATGGTCAGCCCGGGGGTGGGCCAGGTGTAGGCGACCAGGTCGCGCACCGGGTCGGCGCCACCCAGCCCCGGCCGTCCGGGCAGGGCCAGATGGGCGGCCTGTCCGGTGCGGACCAGCACCACGTCGCCCGGCTCGATGGTCAGGTCGCCGAGGGCGCAGGCCGCGTCGAGGTCTTCGGGGGAGATGGGATGGCCCGGTGCGAGGATCTCCAGGCCCAGGGCCCGGGGAACGTCCAACAGCACGCCCCTCGACACCAGTGAGCGCACGTGATGGATGCCGAGCCTGGCCGCCCCCTGCTCGGTGACCGACGACGCCGGATAGCCGTTGTAGAGCCGGGCTCCCTCCGGGCCGGCGCCGTAGGAGACGTGGGCCAGGCCGTCCCAGTGGGTGGCGCACTGGGTGGAGAGGGTGACCACGTCCTCGGAGGAGGCGATCCACTCCGGATCGGGTCCGAGGGGGTTGTTCACGCAGATCATCGACAGGCTGGGGTTCACCCGGCCCGGGATGAAGCCCATCTGGATCCCCTCCTCGGCGGACAGGGGCAGGCCCAGGGGAAAGGCCGCCCCGTCCTGTACGGCGGCCAGGCCCCGCAGGCGGGCCGCCCGGTCGATCAGGTTCAGGGTGCCGATCTGGTCGTCCGGGCCCCACCGGCCCCAATTGGTGACCTGAGCAGCCAATTCTCTGAACGAGGTGGGGATGGCGTCGGAGACGGGGACGGGCACCGGTCTGTTGTACCCCAATCCGGCAACAGTTTTCGACGAATTCGGCCGATAGAGCTACCAGGACGCATCGGTCGAGAGCGGGGCACGGCGGACCTGATCTCGCATCCGTAACCGAATTCGAGACACGAAGGGGCAAAGCAGCGTGCGTGACGAGGAATCGAGGCCGCACTCCGACACGGGGACGCGGCGCACAGATCGACCAGCATGTCCGTCAGGGCCGCGCCACCACGGCGCCTCTGGGTGCCGGGCCCTCCGGGCCCTCCGCCCGGTCCGCTCGGCGGCGGTGGCGGTCACCGCGCTCCTCGCCATGGTCGGACTTCTCACCTCGGTGGGCCTGATCGCCCCCACGCCGGCATCGGCGACCACCGTGCCCGGTGGCGTCGCCGGCGTCGAGTCGCTCTACGCCCAGGACCTGGTGGCCCGGATCAACGCCGAACGGGCGGCCCGGAACTCGCCCGGGACCCCGGTCCCGCAGGTCCAGGTCAACGGGTCGCTCCAGGCCTATGCCCAGGCCTGGGCGGCCCACATGGCCGCCACCGGGGCGGTGGCGGATCCCCCGCTTCCTCCCTGCAATACCAGTGGTGGCGGCGCGCAGGTCTGCATCTTCGCCGCCAACTCGGGCGACACCGGGTACGGCTACTGGCCCGGCGACGGCTCGGACGGGATGAACAACGCCTACATGAGCTCCGCCGGCCACCGCGAGAACGAGCTCGGCGCCGCCTACACCTCGGTGGGGGTGGGGGTCACCTGCAGCGGCAACCAGGCGTGGACGGTGGAGGTGTTCGGCTACGCCTACGGGGACTATCCGTCGGCCAGCGCGCGCCAGGCCGCCCAGAACAACCTGCAAGGACACCCGGTACCGGCCAACCCGCAGGTCGCCGGCGTCCAGACCGGCAACCCGGTCTACTGCCCCGGCCAGACGGTGGGACCCGGGCACCTGATCACCAACACCGGCGGCCAGTTCTCCTATCCCTACAGCGTTCCGGCCGTCCCCGGTGAGCCAAGTGCCAACACGGTCTCCCCGGTGGTGGGAATGGCCGCCGTGCCCAACGGCAGCGGCTACTGGGTGGTCCGGTCCAACGGTGCGGTGACCGCACACGGCAGTGCGGTCAACTACGGATCGATGGCCGGCAAGCCGCTAACCGCCCCGATCACCCACGTGGTGGCCACCCCGGATGCCAAGGGCTACTGGCTGGTCGCCTCCGACGGTGGCATCTTCGCCTTCGGCGACGCCGCCTTCTTCGGATCGATGGGCGGACGGCGGCTCAACGCCCCGGTGGTGGGCCTGGCGCCCACCCCGGACGGCAGGGGCTACTGGCTGGTTGCCTCCGACGGTGGCATCTTCGCCTTCGGTGACGCCCGCTTCAAGGGATCGATGGGTGCCAGCCGCCTGAACGCCCCCATCGTGGGCATGGCCAACGACGTGTCCACCGGTGGCTACTGGCTGGTGGCCGCCGACGGTGGCGTCTTCGCCTTCAGCGCCCCCTTCAAGGGTTCGACCGGCAACCGCCACCTCAACCAGCCGGTCAACGGCATGGCCGGCGCCGGCAACGGCGGCGGGTACTGGTTCGTGGCCAGCGACGGCGGCATCTTCAGCTTCGGCCAGGCCCGCTACTTCGGGAGCACCGGTGCCATCCGCCTGAACGCCCCCATCGTGGGCATGGCCAACGACGTGTCCACCGGTGGCTACTGGCTGGTGGCCGCCGACGGTGGTGTCTTCGCCTTCAACGCGCCGTTCTACGGGGCCGGCTGAGCCACAGCAGGAGGCGGGACCTCGGTGCTCGTCCGGCCCAGTCGGGTGAGTCGGGTCAGTCGGGTCAGTCGGCCCGGTCAGCGCAGCTCAGCTCAGCTCAGCTGGACCAGATGATCGACTGCATCTCCGAGTAGGCCTCGAGGCTGGTGTCGCCGCCGTCCCGTCCGATCCCGCTCATCTTGAATCCGCCGAACGGCGCATCCATGTTGCGTTGGGCGGTGTTGATGCCCACGTGTCCGGCCCGCAGCAGCTTGGCCACCCGGAACGCCCGCGGGGTGTCCCCGGAGAACACGTAGTCGTAGAGGCCGAACTCGGAGTCGTTGGCGATGGCGATGCCCTCCTCCTCGTCGTCGAAGGGAATGGCCACCACCACCGGGCCGAAGATCTCCTCGCGGGCCACGGTGATGTCGTTGGTCCCGGTGATGAGGGTGGGCTCGACGTAGTAGCCGGATGCCATGTGCTCGGGTCGGCCACCGCCGGCCACCACCTCGCCCTCCTTGCGCCCGGTCTCGATGTAGTCGAGCACCCGGCGTTGCTGGGCTGCCGAGATGAGCGGCCCGACCACGGTGGACATCTCGGTGGGGTCGCCCACCTTGAGCACGCCGGCGAACTGGGAGAGGCCCTCGACGACCTGGTCGAAGATGCTCCGGTGCACGACGGCCCGGGTGGGGGCCGTGCAGATCTGGCCGGAGTGGAAGGCCCACACGGAGCCGATGGCGCCGATCACGCCCTTGATGTCGGCGTCTTCGAAGACCACGGCCGCACCCTTGCCACCGAGCTCCATGAGCAGGCGCTTCATGGTGGAGGCACCGGATGCGGCAATCTGCTGTCCCACCGCGGTGGATCCGGTGAAGGAGACCATGTCCACGTCGGGGGAGGAGGTGAGCGCCGAAGCCGGCTCGGGGCCCTGCGAGTTGATCAGGTTGATCACGCCCGGAGGGAACCCGACCTCGTCGAGCACCCGGGCCATCTCGATGACCGCCAGGGGATCCTGCGGGGCGGGCTTCATGATCACGGTGTTGCCCATGGCCAGTGCCGGGGCCACCTTGCCGGCCATGTTGGTCATGGGGAAGTTGTAGCTGGCGATGGCGGTCACCACGCCCACCGGTTGGCGGTAGGCCAGGGCGCTGATCAGTCCACCCGGAGCCAGCGGGGTGGCCGCGGCGACCACCGGCGGGAGCATCGACTCCTGCACGTGGCGGATGTCCTGGGAGTACCGGTCGAACCGTGCCGCGCTGACCGGGACCTGCATGCGGGACCCGACCGAGGCGGTGGCCCCTGTTTCGGCGATGACCAGGGGCACCAGCTCGTCGCCCTTGGCCTGGATCGCCGCGGCGGCGGCCTTCAACAGGGCGAGGCGCTCCTCGACCGGTGTGGCCGCCCAGGCCGGAAAGGCCTCCTTGGCTGCGGCGGCGGCGGCTTCGGCGTCGGCGACGGAGGCGTTGGGGGCCTGCCCCACAGGCTGCTCGGTGGCCGGGTTGATGATCTCGTAGGTGCCGTTGCCGGCCTCGACCCACTTGCCCCCGATGAGCAGCTTCGTCTCGTCCTTGGTGACCTGAGCTCCCATGACTGGGTCCCCTTTCGTGCTCGTGGATCGCCGTGGATCCCCTGCCGGCCCGTGCCGGTCGCGGTGTACATGTGGTGGCTGGCGAGGTGAATCTGACGCCTCGTCAGCAGTGTATGTCGTCGGTGTCGGAGCGGCATGTCGACGACGTCGGTCAGCCGCCGACCAGTCCGTCGTCGATCAGGCTGTGTCGGCTCGGTCCGTGAAGCAGCGCCGGTCAGACCCCGGCGAGGGACGGATCCACCGTCACCGTGTCCCGTCCCGACTTGAGCAGGCTGCCGGGAAGGTTCCCGGTCGGCTTGCCATCGGCGATGGTCTCCACCCCGTTGACCAGCACCCGCACCACACCGATGGCGTCGGCGATCAGGCGGGGGCTCCCGCCGGGCAGGTCGTTGACCAGGGTGGCCGGCTCGGACCCGACCGTTGCCGGGTCGAAGACGAACAGGTCGGCAGCCAGTCCTTCGGCCACCCGACCGCGGTCGTGCAGCCCGAACAGCTCGGCCGGGGCCTCGGTCATCAGCTGGACTGCCCGCTCCAGGGGGACCAGCTTGCGCTTGCGCAGGCAGTCCCCGAGGAACGAGGTCGGGTAGTTGGAGCCGCACATCCGGTCGAGGTGGGCGCCGGCGTCCGATCCGCCCACCATGGCGCCGGGGTTGTCCCATACCTCCACCCGGGCCTGCCACGAGGCGTCGTCCCCGTCGGAGGCTTTCGGCCACAGCACGGTCCGCAGGTCGTCGGCGATGACCAGGTCGAGCAGGGCATCGAAGGGCTCCTTGCCCTGTTCCTCGGCGATGGCGCCCACGTCCCGCCAGCTGTAGGTCTTGTTCTCCGGGGCGAACGTGTCCCCGATGATGTAGTTGGCCCAGTGGGACAGGCGTCGGAACACGCCGGCCCCCTCGGAGTGGGCGAGCTCGTCGAGATGGGCACGGACCGCCGGGTCACGCAGCTGCTCGATCCGCTCCTCGACCGGCAGGCCCATCACGTCGCCCCAGCCGGGAATGAGGAAGAGGGCACAGTGAGTGCGGAAGCTCATGTTCATCGGCACCAGGGTGGGCATGGTCAACGCCACGATCTTCCCGCCCTCCTCGGCCGCCCGCACCGACGCCTCCAGCTGACGCTTCGTCTTGTCCGGGGTGCGCGAGTCGATGGTCAGCAGATTCCAGTTGAGCGGTCGCTTCGCCGTGGTGGTCATGGCCACCATCAGGTCGATCTCCTCGTCGGTGAAGGTGTCGAGGCAGCCGTTGGTGATGTACTCGAGCGTGGTCCCCGGGTGGTCGCGCACCACCTCGCAGAAGGCCAGCATCTCGCGTCGGTCTGCGTTGCGGGAGGAGATCGGGTTGCCGTCCCCGTCGGAGTGGGTACGGGACTGGGAGGAGGAGAAGCCCAGCCCCCCGGCCTCGATCGACTCGGCCAGCAGGGCGACCATGGCCGCCAGCTCCTCGTCGTTGGCCACGTCGCCCGCCCGCTCGTCACCCATCACCCAGCGACGGATGGCGCAGTGACCCACCAGGAAGCCGGCGTTGACCCCGAGGTTCCCCTCCAGCCGGTCGAGGTACTCGCCGAAGGTGGTCCAGTCCCACTCGATCCCGTTCTCGAGGGCGACCAGCGGCATCCCCTCCACCTTGGCCATCATCCGGCGGATGTAGTCGTGGTCCGCCGCCTTGATCGGGGCCAGGGTGAAGCCGCAGTTGCCCCCGATGACCGTGGTCACCCCGTGGAGGTTCGAGGGCGATGCGGTCGGGTCCCAGAACAGCTGTGCGTCGTAGTGGGTGTGGGGGTCGATGATGCCCGGCGCCACCACCAGGCCCTCGGCGTCGAGCTCGGTGGCTCCGGCCTCGCCCACCTGGCCGACCGCCACGATCCTGCCGTCGCGGATGCCCACGTCGGCCCGGAAACCGGGGGCGCCGGTGCCGTCGACGACCAGGCCGTTGCGAATCACGTAGTCGAGCATGGTGGGTTCCCTCCGATGGGGTGGTGCCGAAGACGGGCACCGAGAGTCGGGCACAGAACTGACAGACCGTCAGTTTACGGCAACCCGGCCGGTCCCGCCCAGCTGCCGGAACGGGAGCGTCGATCGGCTGACGGCTACGCCCCGTCAGGCACCGCCGGTCGGAGGACCACGGTTCTGTCGATGGTAGGTTCCGGGCATTCCTCACCATTGGTTCCAGGACAACCTCCTCCCGACCGTCGTGCTCCTGCTCGGAGCCGGGCTGATCGTTCGGTTCGCCCACTGGCTCGGCGCCCGGCGACGCACATGGATCGACACGCAGATCCGGTTCCAGATCGAGTCGGGGTCGTCGGCCCCCGAGGGCCTGAAGCGGTCACGGGCGGTCAGCGAGGCGCTGGAGTGGGTGGCCGTCGCCCTGGCGTACTTCATCGCCGGCATCCTGGCCCTCGATCGGCTGGGCATACCCCTGACCACGCTGGTCGCTCCGGCCACGGTCATCGGCATCGGCTTGGGATTCGGGGCCCAGCAGATGGTGGGTGACCTGCTGGCCGGCTTCTTCCTCTTCGCCGAGCACCAGTTCGCCTTCGGCGACGTCATCCGCCTGTCGGTCCCGGGCCAGCCGACCGGAATCACCGGCACGGTCGAAGAGCTCACCCTCCGGGTCACCAAGGTGAGGACCGCCCAGGGCGAGCTGGTGGTGGTGCCCAACAGCGCCCTCCGGCAGGTCACCAACCTGTCCAAGGACTGGTCCCGGGCGGTCATCGACATCCCGGTGTCGGTCACCGAGGACCTCGAGCACGTGACCGGCATCCTCCGCGACGTGGTCACCCAACTGGCTGCCGATCCGGACTGGAGCGGGCTCCTGCTCGGAGACCCCGTGGTGGCCGGCGTCGAGGCCATCGACGTGGGGTACGTGCAGCTCCGGCTCATCGCCCGGACGCTGCCCGGACGGCAGTTCGAAGTGGCGCGTGAGCTCCGGTTGCTGGCGGCAACCGCCCTCCGATCGGCCGGCGTCAGCTCACCGTCGATCGGGGACGGTCCCTCCTCGTGAGCGACGACACCGGTGCCGACGACGGAGCGGACGACACGGCAGGAACGCCAGGGTCGTTCGGGTCGTCCGGCATCCGGGCCCCATGGGCCAAGAGGGATCCGGCGACAGAGGACGAGGATCGCCACAGCGCCCTGGTGGGATTCATGTCCGTCCCTGTCCATCGGCGCTTCCCCATCCGCCGCTCCACCCTGATCATGGCCGTGGCGTTCCTCGGATTCGGGGCTCTTCTCTACCTGTACCCGGCGTCGAGCACGTCCACGACCACGTCCTCGGGGCCGGGGACGGTGCTGCACCTGCCCAGCGGGGACTACCTCGTCCCCAACGCCACCAAGGTCACCCCGTCCACCACCACGACGACCACGACCACTCGGCCCCCCACGACCACCACCCGCGTCCCGACCACCACCTCGACGACCCGGGCCGGCTCCTCCACCACCACCACGTCGACGCAGTCGCCGGGCTCGATGTCGACCACGTCGGTCGGTGGCTCGGGCACCACCACCACGACGACGACCTCCCTGGGCTCGACCGGGACGTCCACCACCCTCGGGGGGACCACCACCACGTCCCCGTGACCGCCGGCCCCTCCGGGAGCGTCAGCCGTTGACGAGCGGGATGACCTCGTCGCCGAAGGCGGCGATCTGGTCGCACTGCTCCTCGACCGAACGGGTCGGGAAACGCACCTGGACCTGGCCCACGCCGGCGGCCCTGAAGGGCTCGAGGTACTCGGCAATCTGCTCGGCGGGCCCGGCCAGCGTGCCGGGAGGCAGCTCGAAGCCGGCGGCCGGGGTCCCCACGTGGAACGGGAGGGCGATGGCCCCGATGTCGAGGGGGGCACCGTTGCGGTACTCGTCGCGCATCCGGCGGAGTTCGGCCAGCAACTCGACGTTCGGGCCGAGCGACTGGGGGAGCCATCCGTCGGCGAACCGGGCGGTGCGCCGGAGGGCGGCGGTCGACGATCCGCCGGTCCAGATCGGCGGGCGGGGTGCCTGCACCGGCCTCGGGCTGAGCCCAAGTCCCCGTGCCTTCCATGTCGGTCCGTCCAGCACCGGGTACTCGTCCACCAGCCCGGCGGCCAGGCCGGCGATGGCCTCGTCGGTGGCCGGGCCCCTTTGGTCGAACTCCGGGCCCATCTGGTCGAACTCCTCGGTGACATGGCCGGCGCCGACCCCGCAGATCACCCGTCCCTTCGACAGGGCGTCCACGGTGGCGAACTCCTTGGCCGACCGCAGCGGGTGGCGCAGGGCGATCACGTAGATGTGGGAGAGGAGCCGGATGTCGGTGGTGACGGCGGCCAGCCAACCCAGGGTGGCGATGGTGTCGTACCAGACCGTGCTCATGGCGCCGGCCAGGCGCTCGGGGATGAACGTGTGGTCGCACACCCCCACGTAGAAGAAGCCGGCCGCCTCACAGGCCAGGGCCACCGCAGCCAGCTCGTCGGGCCCCGCCGAGGCCTCCCACGGCTGGGTGTAGATGGTCGACTGCGACTGGACCGGGAGCTGCATCCCGAACACGGTGCGACCCTCGGGCAGCACGGGGACGACGTCGGCGGGCAGGGGAATCGACGAGGTGCTCACAGGGTCACCGTACGCCGGAGCCGGGGCCCGCGTCGCCGATCGACTCGGCCAGGGACTCGGCCAGCTCGTCGTCCGTCCCGAACTGGGTGGCCAGCACGCGCGACCGCTTGTAGGCCAGGTGGGCGGGGACCTCCCAGGTGAACCCCATGCCGCCGTGGACCTGGATACAGGACCGACCGTTGGCGATGGCCGCCTCGTCGGCCAGCAGCTTGGCGCCGGATGCCGCCACCACCGCGTCGCCCACGTCGGGCTGGTCGACGGTCACCGCCGCAGCATGGACAGCGCAGCGGGCCACCTCGGCACGCACGGCCATGTCCGCGCACAGGTGCTTGACCGCCTGGAAGCTTCCGATCGGCCGGCCGAACTGGCGACGTTGCTTGGCGTACTCGACGGCCAGGTCGGTGGCCCACGCCGCCGCGCCGACCTGCAACGCGGCGGTCAGGACGGCTCCGTCCCGGCGCCACCAGGCCGCGATCTCCGGACCGGCCACCGGCGTCCCCTCCGGCAGGCTCGTCGTCGACCACACCGGGGTGAGCGGGTCCATCGGTCGGGTGAGGCGGGTGCCGTCCACCGAGCCGGGGTCCACCGAGGCAACGCCGTCATCGGAGAGGAGGAGCAGGACGTCGAGGTCCTCCAGATGCTCGATGACCACCGGGAGCGTGGAACCTGCGGCGCCCTGCCGGTCGGTCTCGATCAGGCCCACCACCACCGAGCCGTCGTCGGCCCCGTCGATGAGTCCCGCCGCCAGGTGGGAGGCGACCAGCGGTCCCGGGACGAGGGCGCGGCCCAGCTCCTCGAAGACCAGTGCCGCTTCGGCCAGGCCGAGGCCGATCCCTCCGGCGGATTCGGGGAGGCAGAGGTTGAACACGCCGGCCTCGCCCAGCTGGCGCCACCCCTTGCGGTCCACCACCCGCTCGGTCAGTTCGAGGGAGCGGAGCTGCTCGAGGGGGAACTGTCCCTGGCAGAGGCGCCGTACGCCGTCGGCCAGGTCGGTCTGGAACTCGGTCAGTTCGAAGTCCACGGTTCCGTTCCTTCTCGTTCTTCCTACTACTTGGCCGTCGCGACCGTGGACGCCGCCGCGGCCGGTGGCTCCTTGGGCAGACCCAGGATCCGTTCGCCGACGATGTTCCGTTGGATCTGGGAGGTGCCCGCAGCGATGGTCAACGAGATGCCCCGCAGCCAGTCCTCCACCATCGTCTCGGCCGGGAGCGGACCCTGGCCGTCGACACCCTCGAGGTCGTCGGCGGCCAGTCCGGCCCGGCCCAGCAGGGAGAGGGAGAACTCACCGAGCTTGTTGCGGGTCTCCGAGTAGGCCAGCTTGAAGAAGGTCCCACCCACCCCGGGGATCCCCGTCCGCGCCGCCTGCGACACGTTCCTCTTGGTCAGGGCCCACAGCGCGTCCAGTTCGGCACGGAGGTGGCCGGCCTGGCGTCGCACGCCGGGGTCGGACCATGCGCCGGTCCGCCTGGCCAGGGCCACCGACGTGGTCAGGAGCTCGATGGCCTCGAGGAGGTCGCCCACGAAGGCGGTGCCGCGTTCGAAGCTGAGGGTGACCATGGTCACCCGCCACCCGTCGTTCTCGTCGCCCACCCGGTTGGCCACCGGCACCCGGACGCCGTCGAGGAAGAGCTCGGCGAACTCGGTGGAGCCGGCGATGGTGGTGAGTGGCCGGATCTCCACGCCCGGGGTGTCCATGGGGAGGATGAGCCACGAGATGCCCCGGTGGCGGCTGTCCTCGGGCCCGGTGCGGACCAGCAGCTCGCAGTAGTCGGCCACCTCGGCGTGGGAGGTCCAGATCTTCGACCCGGTGACCACGTACTCGTCACCGTCGCGGACGGCCCGGGTACGCATGGAGGCGAGGTCGCTGCCGGCGTCGGGCTCGGAGAAGCCTTGGCACCACACCTCTTCCCCCTTGAGGATGGGTGGCAGGTAGCGCTGGCGCTGTTCGCTCGTGCCCTCGGCGATGACGGTCGGGCCGGCGTGGAGCAGCCCGACGAAGTTGACCCCGACGTAGGGGGCGTGGGCCCGCTCCAGCTCCTCTTTGAAGATGAGCTCCTCGATGGCCGACGACCCCCGTCCGCCACCTTCGACCGGCCAGTCGACCCCCGCGTACCCGGCGTCGAACAGCAGCCGCTGCCAGTGGGTGTCATAGGCGCGGCGCCCGGGCCAGTCCTCGGGAGACGGCTTGGGCGGCAGGCCCGGGAGCGTCGCCTCCAGCCACTGGCGGAGCTCGCCCCGGAACACCTGCTCGGCGTCGGTGTACCGCAGATCCATGACGGAGCGGCCTAGCCCCGGACGGTCTGGTGCACGGGCGACTGCACGCGCCGGAGGCCGCGCCGCCGGTCGGGCAGCCGGACGGGCAGGAAGCGGCGGATCACTTGAAGTCGAGGTCGTACAGCTTGATGGCGTTGCCGCGGACGATCTTGTAGATCTGCTCCTCGGTGAGGTCCTTCATCTGCCTCTCGGCGATCTGGCGGGTGTTCGGCCAGGTCGAGTCCGAGTGGGGGTAGTCCGACTCGTAGGTGATGTTGTCCACACCGATGGCGTCGACGTTCTTGAGGCCGAAGGCGTCGTCGAAGAAGCAGCCGTAGATCTGGCGGTGGAAGTACGTGGAGGGCGGCTCGGGGACGATGTCGGCCACGCCACCCCAACCCCGGTTCTCCTCCCACACGTTGTCGGCCCGCTCGAGGATGTAGGGGATCCAGCCGATCTGTCCCTCGGCGTAGGCCAGCTTGAGCTCGGGGAAGCGGACCAACACCCCCGAGAACATGAAGTCGACCATCGAGTACGTCGCATTGGAGTGGGTCAAGGTGGACCCCACCGCAGGCGGAGCGTCAGCGGACGTCGACGGCATCTTCGACGAGGAGCCGATGTGCATGTTGATGACCGTGCCGGTCTCCGAGCAGGCACGGAAGAAGGGGTCCCAGTAGTGGTCGGGATCGTGCACCGACGGGAGGCCCAGGAACGGCGGGATCTCGCTGAAGCAGACGGCCCGCACGCCGCGGGCGGCGTTGCGGCGCACCTCTTCGGCGGCCAGATCGGCGTCCCACAGGGGGATCAGGGTCAGCGGGATGAGGCGACCCTTGGCCTCGGGCCCGCACCACTCCTCGACCATCCAGTCGTTGTACGCCTTGACGCACAGCAGGCCGAGTTCCTTGTCCTTGGCCTCGGTGAAGGTCTGTCCGCAGAACCGGGGGAAGGTGGGGAAACAGAGCGACGCCTCGAGATGATTGACGTCCATGTCCTCGAGCCGCGGAGCGACCTCATAGGAGCCGGGTCGCATGTCCTCGTACGTGACGCCTCGCATGGTGACCTCGTCCCTCGGCACGCCGACGGCGGAGTCCACCCGCAGCAGCGGTCGCTTGAGGTCCTCGTAGTACCACCAGTCGGTGGGGAACCCCTCCGAGCCGGGCACCACGGTGAGCTTGCCGCCGATGTAGGTGATCTCGCCCATCGGGGCGCGCACGATCCGCGGTCCGACGTCGTGGTACTTCTTCGGGAGGCGGTCCGTCCAGACGTTGGGTGGTTCCACCACGTGGTCGTCGACGGAGATGATCCAGGGCATGTCGGCCATGAGGCCGAGTGTATCCCTTGTTCTGACGGTGCGTCAGGTGGGTGGATCGGCGTGCGTGGGCGTCGGGTTCCCCGTCATCCGTCGCCCCGTCGCCGGGCTTATCGGCACGTTCCGTTCGGAACTTGAGCAGAAATCTTGGATTTCTTCGGGATGCTCCGTCCAGGCGTGGTCCCGGTGCCCTCCGGGTACACGTTCGGTGGTCTTTCATGGGTGGTGAGTGCGTGTCA
>JADGOG010000209.1 GCA_017883065.1 Acidimicrobiales bacterium
CGGCTGAGCCCGCTGTTCGTCTCCATCCATGCCACCGACCCCGACGTCCGCGCCGGTCTGCTGCGCAACCGCCGCGGGGCCACCAGCCTGCGGTGGCTCGGTGCCCTGCTGGACGGGGGCATCGAAGTCCACGGCCAGGTGGTGGTCTGTCCCGGCAAGAATGACGGGGCCATCCTCCACGACACGCTGGCCGGCGTCCTCGACCGCTATCCGCGCCTGGCCACGGTGGCCTGCGTGCCTCTCGGGGTGAGCCGCTTCTCCCATGAGAGCGCCATGCGACCCCACTCCCGTGAAGAGGCGGCCGCGGTGTGCGACACGGTCGACGAGTGGCAGGAGACCTTCCTGGCCGCCATCGGCCGGCGGATGGTGTTCGCCGCCGACGAGTACTACCTGATGGCCGGGCGCCCGTTCCCGCCGGCCCGTACCTACGAGGGCTTCCCCCAGCACGAGAACGGTTTGGGCATGGCCCGGGCCTTCGAGGCCGCCTTCGGGGGCGACGAGCGGGCCGCCCTCGGGGTGCGTCCCGGCTTCTTCGCCGCCGTCGACGGCGCCCCGCCCACCGGATACCGCGCCCCGAGGAACACGGCAAACGGAGGCTCGATCGCCGCACCGGACGCCCCGGTGGCCATCCTCACCGGCGAGTACGGCGCCTTGGTACTGGGCCCGCTGGTCGACTCCCTCGGCCGGGGGGACATCCGCCTGGTCCCGGTGACCAACCACTTCTTCGGCGGGAACATCGGGGTGTCGGGCCTACTCACCGGGACCGACCTGATCGACGTGCTCGACCGCCAGCCCGAAGGCCACCGCTACCTCCTGCCCGACTCGTGCCTGTCGGAGGGACGCTTCCTCGACGACCTGACGGTGGCCGATCTCCCCCGACCGGTCGAGGTGGTGCCCACCGACGGCCTGTCCTTGCGACGGGCCCTCGAGGGCACCCTGGCGGACACCTCATCCGGGCCCGGATGTGGATCGGCCGTCTCGACCGCCCCTGCCCGCGTACCGGTCACCCTGGGAGGGTCCCGATGAGCTCGACCGAAACCGTCCCCGCCGCCACCACAAGGGAGAAGCCCCTGGTGGTCATCGCCGGACGACCCAATGTAGGCAAGTCAACCCTGGTCAACCGCATCGTCGGTCGGCGCGCCGCGGTGGTCGAGGAGCGCCCCGGCGTCACCCGTGACCGCAAGGAGCTTGACGCCGAGTGGTGCGGACGCTCGTTCACCGTGGTGGACACCGGCGGGTGGCTCTCGAGCGATGATCCGCTCGACGCCCAGGTCAGCGCCCAGGCCGAGCGGGCAATCGCCGAGGCCGACGTGGTCCTCCTGGTGGTCGACGTCACCATCGGGATCATCGACGAGGACCTGGCCGTGGCCCGGGTGCTCAAGCGCTCCGGTCGTCCGGTGCGGGTGGTGGTCAACAAGGTGGACTCCTCCCAGCGTGAGACCGACGCGTGGGACGCCATGGCCCTCGGCCTGGGGACTCCCTGGCCGATCAGTGCGCTCCACGGCCGGGGGACCGGGGACCTGCTCGACGACGTGGTCTCCCTCCTCCCGCCGCCCGAGGACCAGCCACCCGAACACGAGCCGGTCGAGCACGGGGACGACGCTGCCCCCGACCTGGTGGGCAGCCACCAGGCGACCACCACCATTCCGCGGGTGGCCCTGGTCGGCCGGCCCAACGTCGGCAAGTCCACCCTGTTCAACCGGCTGGTGGGCGACGAGCGCTCGGTTACCCACGACGCCCCGGGTACCACCAGGGACGCGGTGGACACCGTGGTCGAGACCCCCGAGGGGACGGTCTGCTTCATCGACACCGCCGGCATGCGCCGCAAGTCGCGCACCGAGCGGGGAACCGAGTACTTCTCGGTGCTGCGGGCCCTCGACGCCCTCGACCGGGCCGACATCGCCCTGCTGGTCATCGACGCCACCGCCGGGGTCACCCACCAGGACCAGCGGCTGGCCGAGCGGATCGGCGCCTCCGGGTGCCCGACCGTGGTGGTGCTCAACAAGTGGGAGCTGGTCCCTACCGAGGACCGGACCGACATCCTGGTGGACATCGGGGACCGCCTGGCCTTCCTGGGCGAGGCGCCGGTCCTCAAGATCAGTGCCCTGTCCGGACTCGGCGTGCACAACATTCTGCCGGCGGTGGCCGACGCCGAGGAGGCGTACCACTCGCGCATCCCGACCGGTGAGCTCAACCGGGCCCTCAAGTCGATCCAGATGGCCCACCCGCCGGTGGGGGCGAAGATCCAGTACGGCGTGCAGGGGGCCAATGATCCGCCCACCTTCACCCTGTTCACCAACGGCCGGCTGCAGCCGACGTACCTCCGCTACGTGGAACGGGGGCTCCGTGAGCGGTTCGACCTCGGGCCCACCCCCATCAAGCTGCGGGTCCGGGCCAAGGGCGCCAACGGGGGTGGGGGTCGGCGCCGGTGACGGCGAAGCGGGTGTGCCGTGCCGTGGTGTGAGCACTGTGACCGGCGTCTCGAGGACGAGGAGCTGACCGCCGAGGGAACCTGCCCGACCTGCGGGGATCAGCCGCTCGAGCACCGGAAGTCCCCCTGGTACTTCAAGTTCATGGTGGTGGCCACGGTGATCTACCTGGGCTACCGGGCGTTCCAGGGGATCACCTGGGTGGTCCACCACATCTAGCTCTGGACACGGGGAACTGGCCGCGAGGTACCCGCCGTCACGCTCCGTGATGGTCGACCACGCAGCGTCATGGCGCCGCCTCGACGCCGCCAGGAAGGGCCTCGTCCGAATGGATGGATGTGGTAGCAAGGGTTTGCCTCGGTGAATTCGAGGTGAATTCCGAGCGGGGGGGACCCGAGATGCGCAATCGTTCTGCAGGAACCGCTGTCGTGGCCGCGCTGGTCGCCGCCAGTGTGGTGGTGGTCGGCTTGGTGGCGGTGCCCGGGGTCAGCCAGGCAATGAAGGTGAAGAAGTCCCCGCCGTTCTACCTGTCGCTGGGCGACTCGTACTCGGTCGGCTACCAGCCCAACGCCAACGGCATCGGCGGGAACGCCACCGCGGGCTACACCGCCTATGTGGCGAAGAAGGAGAAGATGCAGCTCGAGAACTTCGGCTGCGGTGGCGCCACCACCTCGTCGATCCTCACCGCCCTCGGATGCACACAGTCGGGATTCGGCCCGGTGGCCGCATTCGACGCGGTCCCCTACAGCACCGTCACCCAGGAGGCGGCCGCCCTGCAGTTCATCAGCGCGCCGGCCAACGCCGGCAAGGTGGGCCTGGTCACCGTCTCCATCGGCGGCAACGACGTGACCAGCTGTGCCAATGCCGGCACCACG
>JADGOG010000029.1 GCA_017883065.1 Acidimicrobiales bacterium
ACCGCTCTCCCCCACGATGGGGTGGGTGATGGTCGAGCCGGCCAGCGGCACGTCGAACATGTTCTTGCGGGCCTCTTCGATGCCCTTCTGCACGGCCAGGCCCGCTTCTTTGGCCTTGCCGTAGCCGAGCCCGACCCTGCCGTTGCCGTCACCCACCACCATCAAGGCGGCGAAGGAGAACCGACGACCGCCCTTGACCACCTTGGAGACCCGGTTGACCCGGATGGTCCGCTCCTCGAATTGCTGCTCGTTCATGGCCATGGTCTTAGAACTCCAGTCCTTCGGCGCGGGCGGCGTCGGCCAGTGCGGCCACCCGCCCGTGGTAGGCGAATCCGCCACGGTCGAAGACCACGGTGGTGATGCCGGCTTCCTTGGCACGGGAGGCGACCAGTGCGCCCACCTTGCTGGCGGCGTCGATGTTCCCGCCCGACGTGCCCACCAGCGCGGCCTCGACGGTCGAGGCCGCGGCCAGGGTGCGACCGGCGTCGTCGTCGATCAGCTGCGCTGAGATGTGCTTGTTGGACCGGAACACGGCCAGGCGCGGACGCTCGGCCGATCCGTGCACCTTGCGGCGCACACGGTTGTGGCGCCGGCGGCGCAGTTCCAGCTTGTGATCGGTGCGTGCCATTACTTGGCTGCCTTCCCGGCCTTGCGCACGACCCGCTCACCGGCGTAGCGGATGCCCTTGCCCTTGTAGGGCTCCGGCTTACGCAGCTTGCGGATGTCCGCGGCCACTTGGCCGACCTTTTCCTTGTCGATCCCCTTGATGATGATGCGGGTGGCCGTGGGCACCTCGAAGGTGACCCCGTCGGGGGCCTTGACGTTGACCGGGTGGGAGAACCCGAGCGCCAACTCGAGCGCGCCGGGACCCTTGGGGATGGCCCGGTAGCCGACCCCCACGATCTCGAGCTCCTTGGAGAACCCGTCGGTGACCCCGGAGACCATGTTGGCCACCAGGGACCGGGTCAGCCCGTGCAGGGCACGGTTCTGGCGTTGGTCGTCGGGCCGCTCGACCACCAGCACGTCGCCGTCCTGGCGGATGGTGATCGCCGAGGGAACCGAGCGGGCCAGCTCGCCCTGGGGTCCCTTGACCGTGACGGTGTTGTCCGTGCCCACTGCCACCGACACCCCAGAGGGCACCGGGATGGGGGCGCGTCCGATGCGGGACATCAGCGACCACCTCCCATCGGGGAATGGACCGGAGCGAAGTGATTACCAGACATAGCAGAGCACCTCTCCGCCCATGCGACGCTTACGGGCCTCGCGGTCGGTCATCAGTCCCTTGGAGGTGGAGACCACCGCCACCCCGAGACCACCGAGCACGCGGGGCATCTTGTCGGCCCGCGCGTAGATGCGCAGGCCGGGCTTGGACACCCGCTTGATCCCCGAGATGGTCCGGGCGCGGTCGGGTGCGTACTTCATCTGGATCTCCAGGGTCTTGCCCGGCTTGTCCGGGTGCTCGTTCACCTGGTAGCCCACGATGTAGCCCTCGTCCACCAAGATGGCGGCCAGGGACTCCTTGAGCTTGGATCCGGGCATGGAGACCGTATCGAAGTGAGCGGTATTGGCGTTCCGGATACGGGTCAGCATGTCGGCAATCGGGTCGGTCATCGTCATCGTTCGTCGCCTCCTCTCACCAACTGGCCTTCGTCACGCCGGGGATCTCACCGGCGTGGACCATCACCCGCAGGCAGATCCGGCACAGGCCGAACTTGCGGTACACCGACTTGGGGCGACCGCACCGGCGGCACCGGGTGTACCCGCGCACCTTGAACTTCGGGGTGCGCTGCTGCTTCTCGATCAAAGCCTTCTTCGCCATGGGGTTACTGGTTCTCCTGTCGGAACGGGAAGCCGAACGCGGCCAGGAGTGCCCGGCCCTCGTCGTCGGTACGTGCGGTGGTGGCGATGGTGATGTCCATGCCCCGGGTGGTGTCGATGCGGTCGTAGTCGATTTCGGGGAAGATCAACTGCTCGGTCACCCCGAAGGTGTAGTTGCCATGGCCGTCGAACGACCGGGGGGACAACCCTCGGAAGTCACGGATGCGGGGAATGGCCATGGCCAGCAGGCGGTCGAAGAACTCCCACGCCCGGTCACCCCGCAGGGTCACCTTGGCCCCGATCTCCTGGCCCTCACGCAACTTGAAGGAGGCGATCGACTTCTTCGCCCGAGTCACCACCGGCTTCTGCCCGGCGATGATCTCGAGGTCGCGCATGGCCCCTTCGATCAGCGACTTCTGCTGGGTGGCCCGGCCCACGCCCATGTTGATGACGATCTTGGAGAGGCGGGGGACCTCCATGATGTTGTCGAGACCCAGGGTCTCCTTCAACTCGGCCCGGACCTTGGAGTCGTAGCGCTCCTTGAGACGGGGTCGCGTCGTGGTGGCGGTAGCGGCAGCGGCAGCGGTCATCAGAGATCGCCTCCACACTTCCTACAGACCCGCAACTTGCGGCCCTGTTCGTCGATGCGCATCCCAATGCGGGTAGGCCCGCAGTTGTTGCACACGATGGCCACCGAGGAGACGGCCACCGGCATGAACTTGTCGATCACGCCGCCTTGCATCGTGGCGCGGGTCGGCTTGGCGTGGCGCTTGGCCACGTGCACACCCTCGACGATGACCTTGCCCTCGGCCGGGATGGCCCGGACCACGTTGGCCTGCTTGCCGCGGTCCTTGCCGCTGATCACCTGGACCTTGTCACCCTTGTGAATTCGCATCTACAACACCTCCGGTGCCAACGAGACGATCCGCATGAAGCGCTTGTCGCGCAGCTCCCGGCCCACAGGGCCGAAGATGCGGGTTCCTCGTGGTTGCTGCTGGTCGTTGATGAGTACGGCGGCGTTCTCGTCGAAGCGGATGTAGCTACCGTCGGGACGGCGCTTCTCCTTCTTCGTGCGGACCACGACGCACTTGACGACATCGCCCTTCTTCACCGCTGCGCCCGGGATGGCGTCCTTCACCGTGGCCACGAAGACGTCCCCGATCGAGGCGTAGCGGCGGCGGGAGCCGCCGAGCACCTTGATGCAGAGCACTTCTTTGGCCCCGGAGTTGTCGGCCACCCTGAGTCGCGATTCCTGTTGGATCATCGGGCACGCTCCAGGACCTCGGACAGCCGCCAGCGCTTGAGCTTGGACAGGGGTCGGGTCTCCACCACGCGCACCCGGTCCCCCACCTTGGCGGCGTTCTCGCCGTCGTGGACGTAGAGGCGCTTGGTCCGCTGCACGGTCTTGCCGTACCGGGGATGGCGCACTCGCTCGATCACGGCCACCACCACGGTGGCGTCCATCGAGTCGGACACCACGAGCCCCTCGCGGACCTTGCGACGGTTGGCCCGCTCCCCGGCGGTCCCGTCTGCGGTCGTCTCGTCAGCCATCAGCTCTTCTCCTCTGCATCGTCCGAGCCCTCGACCGCATCGGCGGCCTCGGCGTCGGGCAGGGCCATCCCGTCGTCGTCGGCCACTTCCTCGGCCAACTCGTCGTCGTCGATGGCGCCGTGATCATGTTCGTCCTCGTCGGCCTTGGCCGCTGCCCTGCGTTCCGCAGCTGTGGTCTTGTCCCGTCCGAGTTCCTGGTCCTCGTTGCGCCGGCGGGCCGCAGCCTGGTGGGCCGGCAGGTCCTCCATGGCCATACCCTCGGCCTCGGCGATCTCCCGGATGCGCAGTTCGGTCATCATCCGGGCCACGTCCTTGCGCACGTGGTTGATCCTCGAGAAGTTGTCCAGCTGGCCGGTGGCCAGCTGGAACCGGAGGTTGAACAGCTCGCGGCGCGTCTCGGAGAGCTGGCGCTCCAGCTCCTCGGTGTCGTACTCGGAGATCTCTGCTGCGGTGGCCATCAGACCTGCACCTCCGGCGTGCCGTGCGTACCGGGTCGGATCACGAAGCGTGCCTTGAAGGGCAGCTTCTGGATGGCCCGCTCCATGGCCTCACGGGCCAGGTCGGGCTCGACGCCGGCCAGTTCGAAGAGGATCCGCCCGGGCTTGACCACGGCCACCCAGTGCTCGGGGTTGCCCTTGCCCGAGCCCATGCGGGTCTCGGCCGGCTTCTGGGTCACCGGGCGGTCCGGGAAGACCCGGATCCACACCTTGCCGCCACGCTTCACGTGACGGGTCATGGCGATACGGGCGGCCTCGATCTGGCGCGCCGTCAGCCAGGCCGGCTCCATCGCCTGGATGCCGAAGTCGCCGAAGGTGACGTCACTGCCGCCCTTGGCCTTGCCGCTCATGCGGCCGCGCTGCTGCTTGCGGTGCTTGACCTTGCGGGGCATCAACATGTCAGTCCACCTCCTTGCGGAAGTGCGGCGTCTCGTGGTGCTCGCGGGTCCGACGCTCGATCTCCTCGTCCTCGGTGAGGATGCGCTCGAGCTCGTCGGGGACGGCGGGCGGTGCGGCGATGTCGGCGGTCGACAGGTCGACCAGGCCCTCAGGGATCTCGGTCTCGCCGGTGGAGTCGGCATCGACGGTGACCACGCTGCCCGGGGCACCGAGCTCGGCGCGTCGGCGGCCGCCGCCGGCGGTGATCAGGCGACGGGGGGCGTCGCCGCTCTGACCCGACGTCTCACCCACGGCCATGGCCGCCTCACGAGTGATCTTGTCCTCGGTGGAGATCTTGTACGGGAGGATGTCGCCCTTGTAGATCCACACCTTCACGCCGATGCGGCCGAAGGTGGTCTTGGCCTCGCGGAAGCCGTAGTCGATGTCGGCCCGCAGCGTGTGCAGCGGGACCCGGCCCTCGCGGTAGGACTCCTTGCGGGACATCTCCGAGCCACCCAGGCGACCCGAGCACTGGACCCGCACGCCGAGGGCGCCGGCCTTCTGCACGGTCTGGATGGAACGCTTCATGGCCCGACGGAAGGCCACCCGGCGGGCCAACTGGTCACAGATGCCCTGGGCGATCAGTGCGGCGTCGAGCTCAGGCTGCTTGATCTCCTGGATGTTCAACTGGATCCGGTTGTTGAGCCCGGTGATCTCTTCGATCTTCTTCTTGAGACGGTCGGCCTCGGCGCCACGGCGGCCGATGACGATGCCGGGACGAGCGGTGTGGATGTCCACCCGCAACCGGTCGCGGGTGCGCTCGATCTCGATGCGGCTGACCGCGGCGGACTCGAGCTGCGACATCAGGTAGTCGCGGATCTGCCAGTCCTCGATCACGCAGTTCTGGTAGTTACGCTCCTCGAACCAACGCGACTTCCAGTCGGTGGTGATGCCGAGCCGAAATCCGTAGGGGTTGACCTTCTGGCCCATCTACTTGCCCTTCTCTTCGGCGGGATCGCCGTCTGTGTGGTCGGTACCTTCGGACTCGGTGTCGTCGGTGCCTTCGGACTCGGCCTCGAGGTCCGACTCCTCGAGCGGACCGGCTTCGGTTTCGGTGACCACGTCGTCGGCGTGCACCGCATCCTCGGGCCACGCCTCGGCGCCGGTGTCCTGCTCGTCGACGACCGGGGTGGTGGTCGACTCTCCCTGCTGGCGGCGGCGTGAGCTGGCCACGCGGCGGGAGCGCTGGGAGGTGTTGGCGGCCTGCTTGGCGCGGCGCCGGGCGATCCGGTCCTCGGGGAGACGGCTCACGATGATGGTGATGTGGGAGGTGCGCTTGCGGATGCGGGTGGCCCGACCCCGGGCACGGGGACGCCACCGCTTGAGCGTGCTGCCCTCGTCGGCGTAGCAGGCCGACACGAAGAGCTCCTCGGCGTCGAGCCCGTCGTTGTGGACGGCGTTGGCCACCGCCGAGGCCAACAGCTTGCCCACCGTGGCGGCGGCCTCGCGGTCGCCCAGCGCCAGGATCTCAGCGGCGCGGTCGACGTCTTGGCCGCGGATCAGGTTGAGGACCTGGCGGACCTTGTAGGCGGACATCCGGCTGTGGCGCAGGACCGCCCGGGTCCCCTCGCGCTCGTTGGTCTTCACTCCGGGCACGTCAGCGCCTCCCCGCCCGCTCTTGGCCGGCATGGAACTTGAAGGTACGGGTGGGTGCGAACTCGCCCAGCTTGTGGCCCACCATCGACTCGGTCACGTAGACCGGGATGTGTTTGCGGCCGTCGTGGACGGCGATGGTGTGGCCGACCATGTCGGGGATGATCGTGGATCGCCGGGACCACGTCTTGATGACCTTCTTGTCGCCGGCCGCGTTGAGGACGTCCACCTTCTTGAGGAGGTGGTCGTCGACGAACGGACCCTTCTTGAGGCTGCGAGGCATGGTGTGGGGTTCCCTCTGTCTTCCTACCGCCGGGCACCGCGTGTGCGGCGCCTGCGGACGATCAGCTTGTCGGAGTCCTTGTTGCGAGCCCTGGTGCGACCCTCCGGTTGGCCCCACGGGGACACCGGGTGCCGGCCACCGGACGTCTTGCCCTCGCCGCCACCCAGCGGGTGGTCGACCGGGTTCATGGCCACGCCCCGGGTCTGGGGGCGCTTTCCCTTCCAGCGGTTACGGCCGGCCTTGCCGATCTTGATCAGCTCGTGCTCCGAGTTGCCCACGATGCCGAGCGTGGCCCGGCAGTCGATGGAGACCCGGCGCATCTCGGTGGAGGGGAGGCGCAAGGTGGCGAACGCGCCCTCCTTGGCCACCAGCTGGACGCTCATGCCCGCACCGCGGGCCATCTTGCCGCCGCCACCGGGGCGCATCTCGACGTTGTGGATGACCGACCCGACCGGGATGTACCGCAGCGGCAGCGCGTTGCCGGGGCGGATCTCCGCTCCCTGCCCGGACTGGAGCCGGTCACCCACCTGGACCTGGGCCGGGGCCAGGATGTAGCGCTTCTCCCCGTCGAGGTAGTGGAGCAGGGCGATCCGGGCGTTGCGGTTGGGGTCGTACTCGATGGTCGCCACCTTGGCCGGCACGCCGTCCTTGTCCCGCTTGAAGTCGATGATCCGGTACTGCTGCTTGTGCCCGCCGCCGCGGTGACGCGAGGTCTTACGGCCGTAGCTGTTGCGGCCACCGGTGGAGGGCTTGGGGGCGAGCAGCGACTTCTCGGGGCGGTCCCGGGTGATCTCGGCGAAGTCGGAGACCGTCTGGAACCGGCGGCCGGCGCTGGTGGGCTTGCGTGAACGGAGTGGCATGTCTGGTCCGGTTCTCTCAGCTCTCGAAGAGGTCGATCGAGTCACCCTCGTGGAGGGTGACGATGGCCCGCTTGGTATCGGGGCGGTGACCGAGGGAGTTGTTCTTGCGGTTGCGCTTGGTCTTGCCCTTGCGGTTGAGGGTGTTGACCTTGTCCACCCGCACGTTGAAGGCCTGCTCCACTGCGTGGCGGACATCGATCTTCGTGGCCGACGGGTCCACCACGAAGACGTAGACGTTGTTGTCCATCAAGGAGTAGGACTTCTCCGACACCACCGGACGGATGAGCACGTTGTGGGGATCCCTCATGACTCTGTTCCTTCTTCGTCGGTGGCGGGGGCCTCGGTGGCGGGGGCCTGGGTGGCCGTGCCGTCCGTGCTGGCGGATGAGCCGCCGGGCAGCGTGGCGTCGGTGAAGACCAGCCAGTCGTTGACCAGCACGTCGTACGAGTTGAGCTCGCCGGCCACGATGGTCTGGATCTCGGGCAGGTTTCCGAACGAGCGGTCGGCAAAGCCGTCCTCGTCACCGAGCACCACCAGGATGCGGCCAGTGACCCCGAGAGCGTCCAGGGCGGCGATGGCCGCCTTGGTGCTCGGGATCTCGAAGGCCCAGGCGTCGACCACGGCGATCCGTCCCTGGGCGGCACGGTCCGAGAGGGCCGAGCGCAGCGCCAGCTGGATCATCTTCTTCGGGGTCTTCTGGGCGTAGGAGCGGGGCTTGGGGCCGAGGGCGACGCCACCACCCACCCAGATGGGCGAGCGGGACGAGCCGGCACGGGCCCGGCCGGTGCCCTTCTGGCGGAACGGCTTGGTCCCACCGCCACGCACCTCGGCCCGGGTCTTGGTCGACTGGGTCCCCGAGCGGGCGGCGGCCAGTTGGGCGGTCACCACCTGGTGGAGCACGGCCAGGTTGGGCTCGATACCGAAGATCGAAGGCTCGAGGTCCACCGGACCGAGCTCGGTGCCATCAGGGGTGCGCCGGATCACCGTGTGCTGCTGGGGTGCGGGACGCAGGAAGCGACGGATCTCCGCGGGGGACGCCGTCTCCAGGTCGATCGATTGGGTGGTGTCGGTGGGGCTCATCAGGCCTTCCCTCCCTTGACCATCGGGGCCTTGACCGCGTCCCTCAGTACGACGATGCCGCCCCGGGGCCCGGGGACCGCACCTTTGACCAGGATCAGTTCGCGCTCGGGGTCGGCCTGGACAACCTCCAGGTTGAGCGTGGTCACCTGCTGGCCACCCATCCGACCGGCCATGCGGGTCCCCTTGAACACCCTGGCCGGCGTGGCACAGGCGCCGATCGACCCGGGCGACCGGTGCTTCTTGTGGTTACCGTGCGAGGCTCCCTGGCCCTTGAAGTTGTGGCGCTTCATGGCCCCGGCGAAGCCCTTCCCCTTCGAGACGGCGATGGCGTCGACCAGCTCGCCCGCCTGCAGGAGGTCGGCGGTGAGCTGCTGGCCCACCTCGTACTCGGAGGTGTCGTCGAGCCGCAGCTCGACCAGGCGGCGCCCCGGGTCCACGCCCGACTTGTCGTAGTGGCCCTGCTCCGGCTTGGTCAACGTGGTGGACCGGCGATGGCCCCAGGTGACCTGCAGCGCCGAGTAGCCCTCACGCTCGGGGGTCTTGACCTGCACGACCCGGACCGGCGACACGCGCACCACCGTCACCGGGATCGCCCGGTTCTGATCGTCCCAGATCTGGGTCATTCCGACTTTTTCGCCCACGATCGCCTTGGTGGCCACTGGAGCTTCTCCGTCTCGACTCTTCGCTCTGTCCGACACCGGCCGGTATCGGACCATTCCTGCAACACTGCTTGCTCTCCCAGCGCTGCCTGCTGTTCACCCTGTTCGTGGGCTCGACCGCCGCCTCGGAGGCAACGGCTCGCACGCAGACGCTCCGCTCGGAAGATCCCGAGCGGAGCGCTCGCCTGGTTTGGTCCGAGGTCCCCGCCGACTGGCGACGGGCGCTCGAACACGTCCTACTCACATGGATTGGCCCGAAACCGGGCCGACTGGTCACTCTATACCATCACGGGTGGCCCTGACAACGGGGCCCGGACGATCGCCGCGCCCATCGGGACGCGGCGGTCCGATCAGACGGTCTGGATCTTGATCTCGATGTCCACCCCGGCCGGAAGGTCCAGCCGCTGGAGCGAGTCGACCGTCTTGGGGGTGTGCTCGACGATATCCACCAGGCGCTTGTGCACCCGCATCTCGAAGTGCTCGCGGCTGTCCTTGTACTTGTGGGGCGAGCGGATCACCGTGTAGCGGTGCTTCTCCGTCGGGAGCGGCACCGGGCCCAGCACTTTGGCCTGGGTCCGCAGCACGGTCTGCACGATCTTTTCGGTCGACTGATCGAGAATCTCGTGATCGTACGCCTTCAGGCGGATTCTGATCTTCTGGCGGGGGCCCTCTGCGGCCATGGGTACGGCGTCCTCTCGTGGGGTGTTCGCTGCGGACTGACTATTCGAGGATCTTCGTGACCCGACCGGAGGCGACCGTGCGGCCACCCTCGCGGATGGCGAACCGGAGTCCTTCGACCATGGCGATGGGCTTGCCCAACTCCACCGTCATGTCGGTGTTGTCGCCGGGCATGACCATCTCGGTGCCCTCGGGGAGCTCGATGGTTCCGGTCACGTCGGTGGTGCGGAAGTAGAACTGGGGACGGTAGTTGGTGAAGAACGGCTTGTGCCGGCCCCCCTCGTCCTTGTTCAGCACGTAGACCGTGGCCTCGAACTTGGTGTGGGGCGTGATCGAACCCGGCTTGCACAGCACCTGGCCGCGCTCGACGTCTTCCTTCTTCGTGCCTCGCAGCAGGGCGCCGATGTTGTCGCCGGCGCGGCCCTCGTCGAGCAGCTTGCGGAACATCTCGATGCCGGTGACCGTGGTCTTCTGCGTGTCACGCAGACCGACGATCTCCACTTCCTCGCCGACCTTGACGATGCCCTGCTCCACCTTGCCGGTCACCACGGTGCCACGACCGGTGATCGACATGACGTCCTCGATGGACATGAGGAAGGGCTTCTCCACGTCCCGCTCGGGCAGGGGAATGTACTCGTCGACTGCGGCCATCAGCTCGGTGATCTTCTCGGCCCACTCGGCGTCACCCTCGAGCGCCTTGAGGGCGCTGACCCGGATGATCGGCGTCTCGTCGCCAGGGAACTCGTACTCGTTGAGGAGCTCTCGCACCTCGAGCTCGACCAGGTCGAGGAGCTCCTCGTCGTCGACGGTGTCGGCCTTGTTGAGGGCCACCACGATGTAGGGCACGCCGACCTGGCGGGCCAGGAGCACGTGCTCACGGGTCTGGGGCATCGGTCCGTCGGCGGCGGAGACCACCAGGATGGCCCCGTCCACCTGGGCGGCGCCGGTGATCATGTTCTTGATGTAGTCGGCGTGGCCGGGCATGTCGACGTGGGCGTAGTGCCGGTTGGGCGTCTCGTACTCCACGTGGGCGATCGAGATGGTGATCCCGCGCTGCTTCTCTTCGGGCGCCTTGTCGATCTGGTCGAACGGCGTGAAGTTGGTGGTCGGATCGTTGTCGTGCAGGACCTTGGTGATGGCCGCGGTGAGCGTTGTCTTACCGTGGTCGATGTGTCCCATCGTGCCCACGTTGACGTGGGGCTTCGTGCGCTCGAACTTCTGCTTGGCCATAGCTGGGGTAATGCTCCCTGATCTCGGACGGTACCCCCTCGGGCCCGCCACGACGAAGGCGGTTGCCTGTCGTCATTCCTCGTGGATGGTGATGGTGCTGCTGTATGTGGATGATTCGGGTACTACTCCGGCGGTGCTCCGGGCAGGCCCGGGGTTCCGCCGCCGACGCTCTGCGACTTCCTACTCTCCGCGCGCCTTGGCGATGATCTCCTTGGCGATCGACTCAGGAACCTCGTTGTATGCGTGGAACTGCATCGAGTACGTGGCTCGACCCTGGGTCCGTGAGCGCAGGTCAGTAGCGTAGCCGAACATGTCGCTCAAAGGAACCTGCGCCCGGACGATGTGGGTGTTCCCCCGCTGCTCCATGCCCTCGACCTTGCCCCGGCGGGAGGAGAGGTCGCCGATCACGTCGCCCATGTAGTCCTCGGGGGTGGTCACCTCGACCGCCATCACCGGCTCCAACAGGACCGGGTCGGCCAGGTTGGCCGCCTTCTTGATGGCCATCGAACCGGCGATCTTGAACGCCATCTCCGAGGAGTCCACGTCGTGGTACGAGCCGTACGTGAGGGTCACCTTGATATCCACCGTCGGGTAGCCGGCCAGCACGCCCGAGGTGATCGATTCCCGGATGCCCTGGTCGACCGAGGGGATGTACTCCTTGGGGATGACCCCACCGGTGATCTTGTCCACGAATTCGTAGCCGCCGCCGGGCCCGGTGGGCTCCAGGGTGATCACCACGTGGCCGTACTGGCCCTTGCCGCCGGTCTGGCGGATGTAGCGCAGCTCGACCTTCTCGACCTTCTTGCGCACGGTCTCGCGGTAGGCCACCTGGGGCTTACCCACGTTGGCGTCCACGTTGAACTCGCGGAGCATCCGGTCCACCAGCACCTCGAGATGGAGCTCGCCCATCCCCGAGATGACCGTCTGGCCGGTCTCCTCGTCCGACTGGACCCGGAAGGTCGGGTCCTCCTCGGACAGGGAGAACAGGGCCTTGGACAGCTTGTCCTGGTCGACCTTGGTCTTCGGCTCCACGGCGACGTGGATGACCGGCTCGGGGAAGGTGAGCGACTCCAGGACGACCTGGTCGTCGGGGTCGCACAGCGTGTCGCCGGTGGTGGTCTGCTTGAGGCCCACCGCAGCCACGATGTCGCCGGCGTAGGTGGCGTCGAGGTCCTCGCGGGAGTTGGCGTGCATCTGGAGGATACGGCCCACCCGCTCCTTGCGGTCCTTGGTCGAGTTGATCACCCCGGAGCCCTTGAGCAGGGTGCCCGAGTAGACACGCAGGTAGGTGAGCTTGCCCACGTAGGGGTCGGTCATGATCTTGAAGGCGAGCGCCGAGAACGGGGCGGTGTCGTCGGGGGCACGCTCCACGGTCACGCCCTCCTTGCGGGGGACGGTACCGATGGTCGGCGGGATGTCGAGGGGGCTGGGCAGGTAGTCGACCACGGCGTCGAGCATGGGCTGGACGCCCTTGTTCTTGAAGGCCGAGCCGCACAGGATGGGGATGGCGTGGCTGCCCAGGGTCACCGTGCGCAGGGCCCGCTGGAGGTCCTCGGGGGTGATCGGCTCGTCACCCAGGTACTTCTCCATGATGGTGTCGTCGTGGTTGGAGACCACGTCGATCAGCTCGGCCAGGGCCTCGTCGGCCGCGTCCTTCATGTCGGCCGGGATCTCCTCCTCGGTCCACTCCTCCCCCATGCCGTCGTCCCAGACCAGGGCCCGCATGTGGACCAGGTCGACCACGCCCCGGAACCCGCCCTCGGCGCCGATGGGGAGCTGGACCACGGCCACCGTCGCATCGAGGCGGTCCTTGATCATCTCCACGCACTGCTCGAAGTTGGCACCGGTCCGGTCCATCTTGTTGATGAAGCAGATGCGGGGGACCTCGTACTTGTTGGCTTGGCGCCAGACCGTCTCGGTCTGGGGTTCCACGCCGGCCACCGCGTCGAACACGGTGACCGCACCGTCGAGCACCCGCAGGGAGCGCTCAACCTCGACGGTGAAGTCGACGTGGCCCGGTGTGTCGATGATGTTGATCACCGTGTCCCGCCACATGCAGGTGGTGGCGGCCGAGGTGATGGTGATGCCTCGCTCCTGCTCCTGGACCATCCAGTCCATGGTGGCCGCACCCTCGTGCACCTCACCGATCTTGTAGTTCTTCCCCGTGTAGTACAGGATCCGCTCGGTGGTGGTGGTCTTGCCCGCGTCGATGTGGGCCATGATCCCGATATTGCGGGTCTTGGCCAGGGGATGGTGGCGGGTGGTCGCTTCAGCCATGATTGATCAGCTCTCGGGTCGTGCTCGTACGTGATGCCGACTGCCAGGGTAGGGGCCGCGAGGGCCCGGTCCTACCAGCGGTAGTGGGCGAAGGCCTTGTTCGACTCGGCCATCTTGTGCAGGTCCTCACGACGCTTGGCGGCGGCACCGATGCCGTTGGCCGCGTCGCGGATCTCGTTGGACAGGCGCTCCGCCATGGTCTTCTCCCGGCGCTGCTGGGAGTAGCCGACCAACCAACGGATCGACAGGGTGGTGGCCCGACGGGGGCGGACCTCGACAGGCACCTGATAGGTGGCGCCACCGACCCGGCGGCTCCGGACCTCGAGCTCGGGGCGGGTGTTCTCGACCGCCTTCTTCAACACGGCGACCGGGTCGTTGCCCGACTTCTCCGCCACGTCGGCGAGGGCGTCGTAGACGATCCGCTCGGCGAGAGTGCGCTTGCCGCGGCTCAGCACCCGGTTGACCACCTGGGTGACCAGCACCGAGTGGTAGACGGGGTCGGGCATCAGCTCACGACGAACGGCAGGACCTTTGCGGGGCACGTCAGGACTCCTTCTTGGCGCCGTAGCGGCTACGGGCCTGATTCCGCTCGCGGACGCCGGAGGCGTCGAGCGTGCCGCGGATCACTTTGTAGCGGACACCCGGCAGGTCCTTCACCCGGCCACCACGGACCAGGACGATGGAGTGCTCCTGCAGGTTGTGACCCTCGCCGGGGATGTAGGCGGTCACCTCGAGCCCACTGGTCAGGCGCACGCGGGCCACCTTGCGCAGGGCGGAGTTCGGCTTCTTCGGGGTGTGGGTGTAGACGCGGGTGCACACGCCCCGGCGCTGGGGTGCTCCCCGTAGGGCCGGGGTCTTCGACTTGGTCGGCTTGGTGGCCCGGCCTTTGCGGACGAGCTGGGAAATCGTGGGCACGCGCTACCTCTAGGTTGTGGACTGCGGGGATACTTCGGAACTGACTCAGATGTGCTGCTCAGACGTACTTCTGGCGGGCAGGGCGCAGCCTCAGGCGCGCAGCCGCAAGTCTCTCATGCTATGGCATCCGTGACTGCCGGGCAAGCGCGGCCTGCCTGGACGCACGTATCGGCGACGGGTGGTACCGGTCGGCCCCGGACCCCGGATGGAGCCCGGGACTCCCCGGCTGGCGTCACGCTCCGGCTTCGAGCGGCCCGTCCTCCACTGCCGGCGCCTCGGGGGCGCCGAAGGCGGGTGCGCCCTCGACCAGGTCCTCCGCGGTCGGGATGGTACCCAGCCAGCTGGCGTCGATCTCCGAGCTGAAGCCACCCAATGACGCGTCGCCACCGGTGTCCCGCAGCCAGGCGGCCAGGTCCTCGGTGCCGGCGTCACCCTCGGAGCCCAGGGCCCAGAACGGCATGGCCTCGGCGCCGGGCATCTCCAACTTGATGTCGCGGTAGCGCTCCATCCCCGAACCGGCGGGGATCAGCTTGCCGATGATGATGTTCTCCTTGAGCCCGAACAGCTGGTCGGACTTGCCCTCGATGGCCGCCTCGGTGAGCACCCGGGTGGTCTCCTGGAAGGAGGCCGCCGACAGCCAGCTCTCCGTGGCCAGCGAAGCCTTGGTGATCCCCATCAGCTCGGGACGGCCCTCGGCGGGACGCTTCCCGTCCTGGACCAACTGGCGGTTGACCTCGGCGTAGCTGCGGTTGTCCACGCGCTCGCCGGGGAGGAAGGAGGCGTCACCGGGCTCCGCCACCAGCACCCGTCGGAGCATCTGGCGGACGATCAGCTCGATGTGCTTGTCGTGGATGGAGACGCCCTGGTCCCGGTAGACCTTCTGGACCTCTTCGACCAGGTACTGCTGGGTCTCGCGGATGCCCTTGACCTCCAAGAGCTCCTTGGGGTCCTTCGGGCCCTCGACCAGCGCGTCGCCGGCACCGACCTCCTGCCCGTCGGCCACCTCGAGGTGGGCCCGCTGGGCCACCAGCACCGTGTGCTCCTCGCCGTCCTCGGCCACCACGGTGATGTGGCGACCGGACTCGTCCTCTTCCACCCGGACCACGCCGGAGTGGCGGGCCAGGACGGCGGCACCCTTGGGGGTGCGGGCCTCGAAGAGCTCGACCACGCGGGGAAGGCCGTGGGTGATGTCCTCACCCACGATGCCACCGGTGTGGAACGTACGCATGGTCAGCTGGGTCCCGGGCTCGCCGATGGACTGGGCGGCGATCACGCCGACCGCCTCACCGAGCTCGATCATCTCGCCGGTGGCCAGCGACTGTCCGTAGCAGGCGGCACAGATGCCCTGTTCGGCCTCACAGGTCAGCACCGAACGGGTGCGGACCCGGTCGACGGACGGGTCGTCGCGCAGGCGGGCGACGATCTCCTCGGTGAGGACGGTACCCGCCTCCACCTTGGACTTGTCCGACAGCGTGATCGGCTCGACGGTGATCCGGCCGTTGACCCGGGTCTCGAGGTAGGAGCGCCTGCCCGGACCGTCGGGCACGACGCCCTCGATCCAGATGCCACGGACCGAGCCGCAGTCGTCCTCACGGACGATGAGCTCCTGGGCCACGTCCACCAGACGACGGGTCAGGTAGCCCGAGTCGGCAGTACGCAGGGCGGTGTCGGCCAGGCCCTTGCGGGCGCCGTGGGTCGAGATGAAGTACTCGAGCACGGAGAGACCCTCGCGGAACGAGGACTTGATCGGCCGGGGGATCATCTCGCCCCGGGGGTTGGACACCAGGCCCTTCATGCCGGCGATCTGGCGGATCTGCTGGCTGTTCCCTCGGGCGCCGGAGTCGACCATCATGTCGATCGGGTTGAAGGTGATGGCGGACATGGTCTTCTCCATGGCCTTCCCGACCTCGGAGTTGGCCGACGTCCAGATTTCGATCTCCTTCTGGCGTCGCTCATCGTCGGTGATGATGCCCCGCTTGAACTGGGCCTCCGCCTTCTCCGCTTCCTTCTCGTAGCGGTCGAGGATGGACTGCTTCTCCGGCGGGGTGACCACGTCGTTGATGGAGATGGTCAGGCCGGACTGGGCGCCGTACCGGAAGCCCAGCGCCTTGATCCGGTCCAGGCTGGCTGCCACTTCCCGCTTGGGGAAGCCGGCGGCCACCTCTTCGACGATGGATCCGATGGCCGTGTTCCGCTTGCCGACGATGTCGTTGATGTAGCGGTAGCCGTCGGGCAGGGCGGTGTTGAAGAACAGCCGCCCGGCGGTCGTCACGATCTCGATCCGCTCGTCCTCGGGGACGCCGGTCAGGTTGCCGTCCTCGTCGAGCTCGGCACCGTTGGCCAGCGCGATGGACTGGGCCAGGTGGGAGCCGGCCTCGGGCCGGACGGTGATCAGAGCCTGCAGGTCGATGTCGCCGGCGTCGAAGGCGGTCTCCACCTCGTAGGCGTGCCGGAAGACCCGACCCTCGCCCTTGGCACCCTCGACAGTGAGGGTGAGGTAGTAGATGCCGAAGACCATGTCCTGGGTGGGAACGGTGATCGGGCGGCCGGTGGCCGGCGACAGGATGTTGTTGGCCGACAGCATGAGCACCCGTGCCTCGGCCTGGGCCTCGGCGGACAGGGGCAGGTGGACGGCCATCTGGTCGCCGTCGAAGTCGGCGTTGAAGGCGGTGCAGACCAGCGGGTGGACCTGGATGGCCTTGCCCTCGACCAGCACCGGCTCGAACGCCTGGATGCCCAGGCGGTGGAGGGTGGGGGCCCGGTTCAACAGGACCGGATGCTCCTTGATCACACCTTCGAGGACGTCCCACACCTGGGGACGCCGACGCTCGACCATCCGCTTGGCGGACTTGATGTTCTGGGCGTACTCGGCATCGACCAGGCGCTTCATGACGAACGGCTTGAACAGCTCGAGCGCCATCAGCTTGGGCAGTCCGCACTGGTGGAGCTGCAGGGTCGGTCCGATCACGATGACCGAGCGGCCTGAGTAGTCGACGCGCTTGCCGAGCAGGTTCTGGCGGAACCGGCCCTGCTTGCCCTTCAACATGTCGGACAGGCTCTTGAGCGGCCGGTTGCCCGGGCCGGTCACCGGTCGGCCACGACGGCCGTTGTCGAAGAGGGCGTCCACTGCCTCTTGCAGCATGCGCTTCTCGTTGTTGATGATGATCTCGGGGGCGCCCAGGTCGAGCAGTCGCTTCAGCCGGTTGTTCCGGTTGATGACCCGGCGGTAGAGATCGTTGAGGTCCGACGTCGCGAAACGGCCACCGTCGAGCTGCACCATGGGGCGCAGGTCGGGCGGGATGACCGGGACCGAGTCGAGGATCATGGCCCGCGGGTCGTTGACCCGTCGGCCGTTCTCGTCGCGGCGGTTGAAGGCGGTGACGATCTTCAGGCGCTTGATCACCTTCTGGCGACGCTGGGCCGACAGGGGCTTGCGGCCGTCGGCCGCATCGATCATCTCGCGCAGCTTGACCTCTTCGACGTCGAGGTCGATCCGGTCGATCAGGCGGGAGATGGTCTCGGCGCCCATGCCGCCCTCGAAGTAGTCCTCGTAGCGGATGCGCAGCTCACGCCAGAGCATCTCGTCCTCGAGGATCTTGCGGGAGTGCAGGCTCTTGAACTCGTCGAACGACCGCTGGGCCAGCTCGATCTCGCTCTGGTAGCGCTCGCGGACGCTGGCGATCTCCTTGTCCACCAGGCGCTGGCGGGCCTTGATCTCCGCGTCCTTGGCCCCGCCCTTCTCCAGTTCGGCCAGCTCGGCCTCGAGGGCCTTGAACCGGCGGTCGATGTCGAGGTCCCGCTTCTTCTCGACGTCGGCGATCTCCACACGGAGCTCCGCCTCGAGGTCGGGCAGGTCCTCGTGACGCTTGGCCTCGTCGACCCAGGTCACCAGGTTGGCGGCGAAGTAGATGACCTTCTCCAGCTGCTTGGCCTTGAGCTCCTCGCGGGCCTCGGTGCCCATCAGCAGGTAGGCCAGCCAGCTCCGGGTGCCGCGCAGGTACCAGATGTGCACGACCGGTGCGGCCAGCTCGATGTGGCCCATCCGCTCGCGACGCACCTTGGACCGGGTCACCTCGACGCCGCAGCGCTCACAGATGATCCCCCGGAAGCGGACCCGCTTGTACTTGCCGCAGTAGCACTCCCAGTCCTTGGTGGGTCCGAAGATCTTCTCGCAGAAAAGACCGTCCTTCTCCGGGCGGAGGGTCCGGTAGTTGATGGTCTCGGGCTTCTTCACCTCACCGTTGGACCATCCCCGGATCGAGTCGGCCGTCGCCAGTCCGATCCTCAGCTGATCGAAGTCATTGACATCCAACATCAGAATCCCCTTTCCGCAGCGCGTCGTGCATCTTCTTCGTCGGACCCGCGCTCGGGCCGGCTGATGTCGATACCGAGCTCCTCGGCCGTGCGGAACACGTCCTCGTCCAGCTCACGCATCTCAATCTCTTCTCCACCCGGTGCCAGGACTTCGACGTCCAGACACAGGGACTGCATCTCCTTGATGAGCACCTTGAAGCTCTCCGGGATCCCCGGCTCGGGGATGTTCTCGCCCTTGACGATGGCCTCGTAGACCTTCACCCGGCCGAGCACGTCGTCCGACTTGATGGTGAGCAGCTCCTGCAGGGCATAGGCGGCACCGAAGGCCTCGAGGGCCCAGACCTCCATCTCCCCGAAGCGCTGACCACCGAACTGGGCCTTCCCGCCGAGGGGCTGCTGGGTGATCATCGAGTACGGGCCGGTCGAGCGGGCGTGGATCTTGTCGTCCACCAGGTGGTGGAGCTTCAGGATGTACACGTAGCCCACCGAGATCGGGTTGTCGTACTTCTCACCGGTCCGGCCGTTCCACAGCTCGCTCTTGCCGTCGTCGGCCACCTGCACGACGCCGTCGACGCCGTCCGGGTTGAGCTTGCGGAAGATCTGCTGGATGGTCGGGTGGCGACCGGCGTCGGTCTCCTCGTCCCAGTGCGCGCCGTCGAAGACCGGCGTGGAGACCCACACGGCGGGATCGGTGCGGGGGCGGGTCTTCGTCTCGGTGCCGCGCAGCGGGGTGCGGGCGACCTCGCCGGCACCCTCCCAGCCCCAACGGGCGGCATAGCCCAGGTGGGACTCGAGCACCTGGCCGACGTTCATCCGGCTGGGCACTCCCAGCGGGTTGAGGATGATGTCGACCGGCGTGCCGTCGGCCTGGAAGGGCATGTCCTCGATGGGGAGGATCTTCGAGATGACGCCCTTGTTGCCGTGGCGTCCGGCGAGCTTGTCGCCCTCGGAGATCTTGCGCTTCTGCGCCACGTACACCCGGACCAGCTGCTCCACACCCGGCGGAAGCTCGTGGGCGTCGTCGCGGGAGAACACCCGGACGTCGATGACCGTGCCCTGTTCGCCGTGGGGGACCTTCAGCGAGGTGTCACGCACCTCACGGGCCTTCTCGCCGAAGATGGCCCGGAGGAGCCGCTCCTCGGGGGTCTGCTCGGTCTCACCCTTGGGAGTGACCTTGCCCACCAGCACGTCACCGGGACCGACCTCGGCACCGATGCGGATGATCCCCCGCTCGTCGAGATCGGCCAGGATCTCCTCGGAGAGGTTGGGGATGTCCCGCGTGATCTCCTCGGCCCCGAGCTTGGTGTCCCGGGCGTCGACCTCGTGCTCCTCGATGTGGATCGAGGTGAGGACGTCATCCTTGACCAGGCGCTCGGAGAGGATGATGGCGTCCTCGTAGTTGTAGCCCTCCCACGGCATGAAGGCCACCAGGAGGTTCTTGCCCAGAGCCAGCTCACCGTTGTGGGTCGCCGGGCCGTCGGCCAGCACGTCGCCGGCGGAGACCTTCTGGCCCTCGTCGACGATCACCTTCTGGTTGATGGCGGTGTTCTGGTTGGACCGGCGGAACTTGGCCAGGCGGTAGACCTTCTTGCCCAGCACGGCACCGTTGCGGTCCTTGGTCCCCGCCTTGTACTCGACGGTGATCTGGTCGCCGGAGACGTCGACCACCGTGCCGTCGCCCTCGGCCATGACCACGTCGCCCGCGTCGCGGGCGGCCCGGGCCTCGACACCCGTACCGATGTAGGGGGCTTCGGGCACCACCAGCGGCACGGCCTGCTTCTGCATGTTGGCGCCCATCAGGGCACGGTTGGCGTCGTCGTGCTCCACGAAGGGGATCAGTGCGGTGGACACCGACACGATCTGCTTGGGCGAGACGTCCATCAGGTCGACCTCGGCCGGGGGCACGAAGTCGATCTCCGAGGTGGTGCCGTACGAGGTGGTGGTGGCACCGACCCGCACACCGGTGCCCTGCGGTCCGCGTCGGACCAGCACCTTCTCCTCGGTGAAGTGTCCCTTGTCGTCCAGCGCCGCGGAGGCCTGGGCGATGACGTGCTCCTCCTCCTCGTCGGCAGCCAGGTAGGTGATCTCCTTGGTCACCTGGCCGTCGACCACCTTGCGGTAGGGGGTCTCGATGAAGCCGTACTCGTTGACCCGGGCGTAGGTGGCCAACGAGCCGATCAGGCCGATGTTCGGGCCTTCAGGGGTCTCGATGGGGCACATGCGTCCGTAGTGGGAGGTGTGGACGTCACGGACCTCGAAGCCGGCCCGCTCACGGGAGAGGCCGCCGGGCCCGAGGGCCGACAGACGCCGCTTGTGGGCCAGGCCCGACAGGGGGTTGTTCTGGTCCATGAACTGGCTCAGCTGGCTGGTGCCGAAGAACTCCTTGACCGCAGCCACTACCGGTCGGATGTTGATCAGGGTCTGCGGGGTGATCGCCTCCACGTCCTGGGTGGTCATGCGCTCACGCACCACCCGCTCCATGCGGGACAGTCCGACCCGGACCTGGTTCTGGATGAGCTCGCCCACCGAACGGATCCGGCGGTTGGCGAAGTGGTCCTGGTCGTCGATCCGGTAGGTCGACTCGCCGTCGGCCATGTGCTTGGCCAGGTGGAGCATGTAGGTGGAGGAGGCCAGGATCTCCGACGGGGAGAGGACGCCCTGGGTCGGCGTGGGCCGCTCCAGGTCGATCTTCAAGATGTCCGAGATGCGCTCGATCTCCGGCCCGAGCTTCCGGTTGAGCTTGTAGCGGCCCACCCGGGTCAGGTCGTAGCGCTTCGGGTTGAAGAAGGCGTTCTCGAAGTACTGGCGGGCGGCCTCGACCGAGAGGGGCTCGCCGGGACGCGCCCGCTTGTAGATCTCCAGGAGCGCCTCTTCGCGGGTGGGAGCCAGGTTCTGCTCCTTCTCCCACTGGCCTTCGAGGAAGTCGAAGTGGCGGACGAACCGCTCGAGAAAGGCCTGGTCCTCGTAGCCGAGGGCGCGCAGGAGCACGAACAGGGAGAGGCGACGCTTGCGGGCCACACGGCAGCCGGCGGTGACGTCCTTGCCCGGCTTGGCCTCCACGTCGAACTCGATCCACTCACCCCGGTAGGGATGGATGGTTCCGGTGAACACCGTCTTGGCGTCACGTCCGGGCTGGAAGATGACCCCGGGGGAACGGACCAGCTGGCTGACCACCACGCGCTCGGTGCCGTTGACGATGAAGGTGCCCTTGTCGGTCATCACCGGGAAGTCCCCCATGAAGACCGTCTGCTCCTTGATCTCGCCGGTGCCCGCGTTCATGAACCGGGCGCGGACGAAGACCGGCGCCGCGTAGGTCATGTCCTTCTCTTTGCACTCCTCCACCGAGAACTTGGGTGGCGGGCGCAGGTCGGGGTCGGTCGGATCGAACTCCAGCTCGAGGCTCAGTTGGCCGGTGAAATCCTCGATCGGGCTGATGTCGTTGAACGTTTCCGCCAGGCCACGGTCGAGGAACCACTGAAAGGAGTCCCGCTGGATGGCGACAAGGTCAGGCAGAGGCAGGGCCTCATCGATGTTGGCGAAAGAAAAACGTTCCGGGCTGTTGGACCGTGTAGGCAACGGCCTACTCCTCCCAGTTGCAGGGTGAATGGGGTGATGAAGGGTTACTGCGGTGAGTCACTGATCGACGGGGTGTTGCTGGGGAACTTCGGGGTGCAGGGGCAGAGCGGTGAGGGGTCGACAACGAGCGCCGGAGCGGTCGTTGGGGTCGCCGGGGCGCGCGTCACTCAGCCAGAACACTGAGGGAAGGCAGAGGGAGCGGGCACGGCAACCAGTAATCCTAACCGGGAGCGCACAAGATCACAAGCCCATGGACGGAAAGCACCGATCCAGGCCTGCACAGGGTAGGAGAACAGCCGCCCTCCGTCAAGGATTCCCTTGGCGTCCGGCGTCGATCGGCCCTATCCCGACGGTGTCTGTGGAGGCTCCGCCCAGGTCCCGGGCGTCGATCGCTCGACGCCCGGGACCCCGACGGCCCTACTTGAGCTCGACGGTGGCGCCGGCGCCTTCGAGCTGCGCCTTCGCCTTCTCCGCGTCCTCCTTGTTGGCCTTCTCCAGCACCGGCTTGGGAGCCCCGTCCACCAGATCCTTGGCCTCCTTGAGGCCCAGGCTGGTCAGCGAACGCACTTCCTTGATCACCTGGATCTTCTTGTCACCGGCTGCGGTGAGGATGACGTCGAACTCGGTCTTCTCCTCCTCGCCACCGCCGGCATCACCGGCACCGGCCGCGGGGGCGGCAGCCGCCGCGGCCACCGGGGCCGCCGCAGTCACGCCGAAGCGCTCCTCGAACTCCTTGAGCAGCTCGCTCAGCTCGAGGACGGACAGCTCGGAGATGCCATCCAGAATCTGGTCCTTGGTCAGGGTTCCTGCCATTGTCGTTGCTCCTTGTTTCCGTTGTTCTTCGGTCGATGAGTGGGGTTGAACAGGTACGTCTTTGAGTCGGCTGATCGGTCCCGGCTACTCGGCCCCGGGTGCGTCGGCCGGGGCTTCGTCAGTGGTCTCGGCGGCCTCCGCCGGCTCGGCTGTCTCCGCTGCCGGGGCTGTCTCCGCTGCCGGGGCGTCCTCGACGGACTCGGCGACCGCGTCGGCCGGGGCGTCCCCGGCTGCCTCCTCCGTAGCCGGCGTCTCGAGCACCTCGCCTCCGGCCTGGCGCTGCTCGATCAGGGCGGAGATCCCGTAGGCCAGGTTGCGGGGCAGGGCCTGCACCAAACCGGCCAGCTGCTGGAGTGGTGCGGCCAGGGCGCCGGCGAATTGGGCCAGGAGGGTGTCCCGCGGAGGCAGGTCGGCCAGCACGCTGATGTCCGAGGCGGACAGAATGCCTGATCCCACCACGCCACCCTTGACCACCAGGTTGGGGTTGTTCTTGGCGAAGTCGCGCAGCGCCTTGGCCACCGCACTGACATCGCCCTGCACGAAGGCGATCGCCGTCGGGCCGGTCAGCATGTCGTGGATCTCCGCCTGCGGTCCGCCGGCGATTGCCAGTCGGACCAGGGTGTTCTTGTAGACCTTGTAGTCCCCGCCGGCGTTGGTGAGCTCCCGACGGAGCTCGGCCAATTCGGCGACGGTCAGGCCCCGGTACTCGGTCAGCACCGCGCCGTCGGATGCGTCCAGCCGATCACGAACTTCGTTCACGACGGCGACCTTCTCGGCCCTCGGGTTGTCCATGGTCCCTCCAACGAGCATGCGCTCATGTCTGGGCCGTAGACACCATCGAGTGGTGTCGCGCGAGCAACCTTGCTCAGCGCGGAACGCCTCATCAGGCGGACCCGGTCGGGTCCCTTCGGTGCCGTCACACGGCACACCGGAGGTCTACGGCAGTTCGAAATCTAAGTGAAGAAAATCTGGAAAAGAGGATCCTAGCCCACGCCGGACGCCGGGGCCAGGGGCCACGCCGTCCGGATGCGGGTCAGGCGCTGACGGCCAGCTCCTCGTCCGTCTTCCTGGCCAGCAGCGGGTCGATGTGCACGCCAGGGCCCATCGTCGAGGAGATGGTGACCGCCTTGACGTAGCGGCCCTTGGAGGAGGCCGGCTTGGCCCGGTGGATCTCCTCGATCACCGCGTGCAGGTTCTCCAACAGCTTGACCCGGTCGAAGGACGCCTTGCCGATGCGCAGGTGGATGTTACCCACCTTGTCGGTCCGGTACTCGACCCGGCCGCCCTTGAATTCGCTGACCGCCTTCTCGACGTCGTCGGTGACCGTGCCGGTCTTCGGGTTGGGCATGAGCCCACGGGGACCGAGCACCCGACCGAGCGTTCCGACCTGTCCCATCAGGTCCGGGGTGGCGATGGCCACGTCGAACTCGAGGAATCCTTCGTTGGCCACCCGGGCCACCAGGTCGTCGGCACCGACCACGTCGGCTCCGGCGGCGCGGGCCTCTGCGGCCTTCTCACCGGCGGCGAACACGACCACACGGGCCGTCCGACCGGTTCCGGCCGGGAGCGACAGGGTGCCTCGCACGATCTGATCGGCCTTGCGGGGATCGACCCCCAGCCTGATGGCCACCTCGACGGTCTCGTCGAAGGACGCCTTGGCCGAGGACTTGACCAGATCGACCGCCTCGGTGGGCGTGTAGAGATGCTGGCGATCGAACCCGGCGACGCTGGCCGTGTACTTCTTTCCCCTGGACATGATGATTCTCCGTTTCCTAAGAATTTGGTCGGTCGTCGGCCTCAGCCGGCGACGGCGATGCCCATCGACCGGGCCGTGCCCTCCACCTGACGCTTGGCAGCCTCGAGGTCGGCGGTGTTCAGGTCGGGGAGCTTGATGGCGGCGATCTCCGACACCTGGGCGCTGGTGACGGTGCCCACCTGTTCACGGCCGGAGGTGGCTGCGCCCTTCTCCAGACCAGCGGCCTGACGGAGCAGCGCCGGGGTGGGGGGCGTCTTGAGGACGAACGAGAAGGTCCGGTCCTCGTAGATCGAGATCTCCACCGGGATGATCGATCCCCGCTGGTTCTCGGTGGCTGCGTTGTACTGCTTGCAGAAATCCATCGTCTGGACCCCGTGCGGCCCGAGCGCGGTACCCACCGGCGGCGCGGGTGTGGCGCCCCCGGCCGGGAGCTGGATCTTGACGACCGCGAGGACGCGCTTCTTCGGTGGCATTGGTTACGTCTCCTTACCTAGGTCCGCAGGCCTACAGCTTTGCGACCTGGCTGAATTCGAGCTCGACCGGGGTCTCCCGGCCGAAGATGTTGACCAGCACCTTGAGCTTGAGCTGGTCTTCGTTGATCTCCGCGATCTGGCCGGAGAAGTCCGCGAACGGACCTTCCTTGACCCGGACCGTCTCCCCCACCTCGTGCTCGAGGCGAGGACGGCTCCGCTTGGACGGCGCCTCGGCTCCCTCGACCTTGACCTGCAGGATGCCCTCGACCTCGCGGCGCGACAACGGCGTCGGCTTGGTGCCCGGACCCACGAACCCGGTGACCCCGGGGGTGTTCCTGATCACCGACCAGCTGTCGTCGTCCAGCTCGCACCGGCACAGGAGGTAGCCCGGGAACACCTTCTTCTGGACCACCACCTTCTTGCCGTTCTTGAACTCGACGACATCCTCCATCGGGATGACCACTTCGTAGATGCGGTCCTCCATGTTCATCGACACGGCCCTGCTGTGGAGGTTCGACTTCACCTTGTTCTCGTAGCCCGCGTAGGTGTGGACCACGAACCAGCGCCCCGGCTGGTCGTAGGGGCTGATGACGAAGGGCTCCTCGTCGTCGAAGTACTCGCCCTCGGGCTCGGGATCGACCGCCGCCACCGCCTCGGGTTCCCCGACGGCAGTGGCCTCGTCGGTGGATTCGGGCGCGATCGTGGCCTCGACCGGGTCGGGGTCTTGATCGTCGCCGGTTGGCGTATTGAGTTCGTCGCTGGTCACAGTCACACCGATCACGTCTTGAAGAGCCATAGGACGCCTTTGGCAAAGGCGTAGTTGAGAATGAAGATGAGCATCATCAACGACAGGAGGGTGACCAGGGTCACGGTGGTGTAGTTGATGACCTCGGACCTGTTGGGCCAGGCCACTTGGCGAAGCTCTGATCGTACCTCGCGTAGGAACTGTCCCGGACGGAACGGGTCGCGCTTGGCCGGGCGGCGTGGGGGGGCGGCGGTGCGCTTGGCCGGGGCCTCGCCGTCGGGGTCCTGCCCCTGGCGCTGCATCGCTCGCTTCTGTTCTCGGTTCACGTGCTAGTTCCTTCGACCGTTTCCACGGGTGGTGAGCAGGGCAGGAGGGACTTGAACCCCCAACCTTCGGTTTTGGAGACCGGTGCTCTACCAGTTGAGCTACTGCCCTCTGTCGACCGCCATGTCGCGACCGGACGGGCCGATCGCAGGGGCGGTCCGTAAGGGTACCACCAGGGAGATTGCAATTCCCAGGCGAACCGCAGCCGCCCCACCTCGGGGGAGGCTACCGGCGGTCCGGACCCGGGACCTGGGGGACGACCCTCAGCGGGTCTCCTTGTGCAGGGTGTGCTGGCGGTCCCAACGGCAGAACTTCTGCATCTCGATCCGCTCGCGGTCGTTGATCTTGTTCTTGGTGGTGATGTAGTTCCGTCGTTTGCACTGCTCGCAGGCCAGGGTGACCTGGATCCGCTTCTCGTTCTTTGCCACGGTGACTCCTCGTGTCCTCGGTGTGCTTTCCTGCTGTGCTGCCGTCCTGCTTGCTGCCGTCCTGCTGTGCCCTGCCCTGGATCCGATCCCGGCAACCGCCCCGGAAGGCGGCACCGGGGCGGTGCTGCTCGCCCGGTCTGTGTCCTGCTGTCTTGTCCTGCTGTACCAACGTGGTAGCGGCGGCCGGGCTCGAACCGGCGACCTCACGATTATGAGCCGTGCGCTCTGACCAACTGAGCTACGCCGCCACGGGCGAGCCCCCGGTGGGGATTGAACCCACGACCCCCGCCTTACCATGGCGGTGCTCTACCACTGAGCTACAGGGGC
>JADGOG010000030.1 GCA_017883065.1 Acidimicrobiales bacterium
CCGGGTCCGGTACCGCCGGGTGGCCACGGGGATGAACACGATCAGCAGGCCGACGGTCCACGCCAGGGTCTGGATCACCCACTTGGCGGTCGGCCCGCCCAGCATCAGCGCCCGACAGGCGGTGATGGTCACGCTGACCGGTTGATAGGTGGCGAACCCCTGGAGCCAGCTGGGCATCGTACTCACGTTGACGAAGGCCGAGGAGACGAAGGTCAGTGGGAAGAGCAACGGGAACGACATGACCTGGGCGGTCTCGGCGTTGGAGGCGGTGAGGCCGATGACCGCGAACCCCCAGGAGAGGGCGTAGGCGAAGAACAAGATGAGCAGGACGCCGGCCGCAAAGAGGAGCACGCCCGTGGTCGGCCGGAAGCCCACGATCAACCCCACGACGGTGATGATGATCACCGTGACGACGTTGCGGACCACGTCGGCGGTGGTCCGGCCGATCAGTACGGCCGAGCGGGTCATGGGCAGTGCCCGAAACCGCTCGATCAATCCCTTCTGCAGGTCCTCGGCCAGACCGATGCTGGTGCTCACCGCTCCGAACGCCACCGTCTGCACGAAGACGCCCGGCATCAGATAGTTGACGTAGCTGGAACCGGGCGTCTTGATGGCGTTGCCGAACACGTAGACGAACAACAGGACGAACATGATCGGCTGCACGGCCGAGAAGAACAGGGCCTCGGGGATCCGGGTCAGTGCGATCAGATTGCGCTTGGTGATGGTCAACGTGTCCCACAGCGCCCAGCGGGCCCTGGTGGCGAGGTGGTCCGAGCGGGGTTCGCCCGACACGGTGGGTGTGGCGATGCCGGTACTCATGAGAACTCCCCGGTGGCGACGGGCATCGACTCGGTGGCGGCCCGGCGCCGCTCCCGGCTGCGCCTCTTCTTGTCGGGGCCGTCGGTCTCCTCGGTCTCGTCCTCGGTCCGCCGACCGGTCAGGGCCAGGAACACGTCATCGAGGCTCGGCTCGCGCAGGGTGAAGGTGGTGGGGATGATCCCCTCCTGGTCGAGCGACCGGAGTCCGGCCATGGCCGAGGTGGGGCCGTCATCGACGGTCACCTCCACGACGGTGCCGTTGACGGTGGGAGCGTGGGGTCCGAGGGCGGCGAGCAGGGTGCCGGTGCGGGTGGCGTCGTCCGTGGTGGCCAGACCCACCTCGAGCACCGTGGCGCCCAGGTCGGCCTTGAGCTCGGCGGGCGTCCCCTCGGCGATGACGCGGCCGTGGTCGAGGACGGCCAGGTTGCTGGCCAGGCGGTCGGCCTCCTCGAGGTACTGGGTGGTGAGCAGCACGGTGGTGCCCCCGCCGACCAGGTTCTCGATGACCTCCCACAGGTCGTTGCGGCTGTGCGGATCGAGCCCGGTGGTCGGCTCGTCGAGGAAGAGGACGGTTGGGCGGGCCACCAGCGCCGCGGCCAGGTCGAGCCGTCGGCGCATGCCGCCCGAGTAGGTCTTGAGTGGTCGGTCACCGGCGTCGGCCAGATTGAACTGATCCAGCAGGTCCTTGGCTCTGCCGGCCACCGCGGCCCGTTCGAGGTGGTTCAGATTGCCGATCATCTGGAGGTTCTCGCGCCCGGTGAGGTTCTCGTCGACGGCGGCGTACTGACCGGCCAGCCCGATGAGGCTCCGAACCAGGGCGGCCTTCTTGTCCACGTCGTGCCCGAGGACCCGGGCCACGCCGCTGTCCGGCCTGAGGATGGTGGTGAGAATCCGGACCGCAGTGGTCTTGCCGGATCCGTTCGGCCCGAGCAGGCCGAACACGGTGCCTTCCTTGACGGAGAAGCTCACGCCGTCGAGGGCGCGGACGTCGTGCTTCCCGGTGAACGTCTTCTTCAGTTGTTCGGCTTCGATGGCGTACTGCATGGCGACGCGATCCTGTCTGCTCTGCTCTGCTTGTGGCCGGGGCCGGGGCCGGGGCCGGGGCCTGCCGGGTCTTCCGCTGCCGTCGTACTACGTATCTTACGGCCGGCGACGACAGTGCCGACGCGCCCACGATGGGCCACCGATAACCTCAGGCCATGGACAAAGGCGATCTGGCTCCCGATTTCGAACTGCCCGACGAGGACGGCACGCCGAGGAAGCTGAGCGAACTCGCCGCCAACGGCCCGGTGGTGCTCTTCTTCTACCCGGCGGCCATGACCCCGGGATGCACGGCGGAGAGCTGCCACTTCCGGGACATGAAGGCGGAGTTCGAAGCGGTGGGCGCCCAGCGGGTGGGGATCAGCGCCGACCAGGTCGAGAAGCAGAAGCGCTTCTCCGACAAGCACTCCTTCGACTACCCGCTGCTCTCCGACCCTGACGGGGCGGTGGCCACCCAGTTCGGGGTGCGGCGGAAGTTCACCAAGCTCTCGCCCACCAAGCGGGCCACCTTCGTGATCGGTTCGGACCTTCGGGTGATCGACGTCATCACCAGCGAGGTGCGTATGAACATCCATGCCGACCGTGCCCTCGAGGCGCTCAAGGCGGTGTCGCCAGCCTGAGCGAGGTGCGTCCCGGCGCGGTCCGGGGTGGCCCACACCGTCGGGCCGTTCGCCCGGGGCAACCCAGGGTGAGGCCGGTCCCCGTCCGCCGCTCCCTCCGATGGGAAGCTGTGGCCATGGACGAACGGCCCTCCCGCCGAGCCTCATGAGCCCGGTGCCGGGATCGGGGCGCATGGAACAGTTGGCCCAGGCCGTGGCCGAGCGCGTGGTGACCATCGTGATGGACGCCATCGACATCGACGCCATTCTCGAGAGGGTCGACGTGGATGCGCTGGTCAGGCGGGTCGATGTGGACGGCGTGGTGAGCCGGGTCGACGTGGACCGCCTGATCGACCGGGTCGACGTCGAGAAGATCATCGACAGGGTCGACGTCCAGAAGATCATCGAGCGGGTCGACGTGAAGGACGTCGTCGACCGGGTGGACATCGACGCACTCCTCGAGCAGACCGAGTTGGGCAGCATCATCGCCCGCTCGACCACGGGCGTGGCCTCCGAGGTGCTCGACGTGGTCAGGGCCCAGGGCGTGGGCCTCGACGACTTCTTCGCCCGGTGGGTCGACCGCATCCTTCGGCGCTCGAAGGAGACGCTGCCGCAGGGACCGCCCACGTTGGTGGGGCCCGATGCGACGGCGCGCCCGGCCACCCCCGAACTCACCACCGGGGCCCAGTGATGGCCACCCTGGCCCGCACCCAACCCATCGAAGGACGCCAGGGCCACTACGCCGGGGCGGTGAGCAGGCTTGCTGCCTTCGCTGCTGACGTGGGTGCGTCGTGGGGCCTGTTCACGCTGGGTGCGGCCGCGTTGACCTTCTCGGTCCAGCTGGTCTCCGGCGGGCAATTCTCGCCGACCAACCACCCCCTCGGCTCGCTGATCGCCATCGTGATCTGGGAGTTCTTCTACTTCGCCTACCAGTGGGCCCTCAGCGGGAAGACCATCGGGATGGCGCTCCTGGGGATCCGGGTGGTCCGCACCGACGGCTCGCCCGTGGGTGCCCGTCAGGCCATCATCCGGACCCTGACGCTTCCGTTCAGCTTCCTTCTCTTCGGGCTGGGCTTCCTCGGCATCCTGACCAACCGGGACCGCCACGCGCTCCACGACCGGTTCGCCGGGACGGCCGTGGTCTACTCGTGGGACGCACGGGCGGCCCGACTCCGCTGGCTGGCCAGAAAGGACCCGGAGGACGTGCCGAGCCCCGACTCCGCCTGATTCGACCTGTGCCAAGGTGGCGGTCGTGTGCAACCGATCGGCGTCCGACGGTGTTGAAGAGGGTGTGTCCCGCCAGCGAACCCGTACTCCCCATCCGGTGCTCTCCCCGGCGGTCCTGTCGACGGTGCCCACCGACGAGATCGACGAGGCGTTCCGTTCGATGTTCGAGGAGCACCGGGACCGGCTGTTCTCCACCGCACTGCGGCTGACCGGCAGGCGGTCCGACGCCGAGGACCTGACCGCCGAGGCCTTCCTGCGTGCCTACCGGTCACTGTCCGGTTTCGACACGGAGCGGATCGAGACCCTCCAGCCGCGGGCATGGCTCAGCACCATCCTGGTCAACGAGTGGCGGAACCAGCTCCGCACGGCGTCGAGGCGACCGGTCCTGGCGGCACCGGCCACGGCCATCGAGCTCGACCCGGAGGACAGCGGGCCGGGGGTGGAGCTCCAGGCGGAGTGCCGGGACGATGGCCGGGCGCTGGCCGCCATGTTGGCCGGGCTGCCGGACCGCCAGCGGGAGGCCGTGGTGCTGCGGTACATCGGTGACCTTCCCGTGTCCGAGATCGCCCAGGTCATGGGCTGCCCCTCCGGCACGGTCAAGTCCCATATCAGCCGGGGGCTGGCGTCCCTCAGACCGACCGGTGGCGGCGACCCCGACACCGGTCGGGCACTCGGAGGAGGACGGTCATGACCGGTACCGCAAGCACCCCAGATACCGGAGACACCGCACTCGCCGATGCACTGTCCGGTCTCGCCGTCGCCGCGCCGAGCGACCTGTTCGATCGCGTCGCCGCCCGGTGGGCCTTCGTCGAAGGGCCGGTCGAGGACGCGTACGTGGCCTTCACCCGGTCGGGGATCGTCAGCGTGGTGCCGGCCGCCAGCGTCGGGGACGAGGAAGGATTCGCCACCGCCTTCCGCCACTACTTCGGCCGACCGTTGGTCCGGGCGGAGCGCCCGCCCGTCGGCGTGGAAGATGCGCTCCGGACGGGGAACGCCACGGGCCTGCAGTTCGATCTGGTCGGGCGGACCGCCTTCGAACGGGACGTCCTCGAGATGACCCTGCAGATCCCCCCTGGCGAACTGCGGCCGTACTCGTGGATCGCCTGGCAGATCGACCGGCCGCGCGCGGTCCGTGCGGTCGGCACCGCCCTCGGCCACAACCCGGTGCCGCTGCTGATCCCGTGCCACCGGGTGGTCCGCTCGGACGGCTCGATGGGCCAGTACGGCTTCGGGACGGACATGAAGCGGCGCCTGTTGGAGGGCGAAGGGGTCGACGTGGACCGGGTGGAGGCGCTGGTCCGGGGAGGGTCGTCGCTGGTGGGGGACGAGATCGCCCGTGTCGTGTGCATGCCCACCTGCCGGCGGTTGACCTCGGTGGAGCCCGCACGCCAGCGCGGCTTCCGGTCGCTGCCCGCCGCCGAGGCCGAGGGCTACCGGCCCTGCGACGAGTGCAGGCCGGCCGGATCGACGGGCGCCCACGGCCGGCTCTCGCTGTGAACCGGGCCGGGTGGTGATGTCGACGTGCGCCTGATCCCACGGGATCCGGTGGTGATCGCTCCGGGAGCGGTGCACCTGCCGGGATGGCTCGACGTCGATGCCCAACGGGACCTGGCCACCTCGTGCCGGCAGTGGGTCGCCGGTTCCCGAGGACTCCGAGCGCCGAGGATGCCGAGGGGCGGGATCATGTCGGTGGAGATCGCCTGCTTCGGCTGGCACTGGTTTCCCTACGGCTACTCGCGCACGCTGGACGACGGTGACGGAAGTCGGGTGGCCGCCTTTCCCCATCCGCTGGGGGTCCTCAGCGGTCGGGCGGTGGCCGACGCCCGGGAGATCGAGCCACGGGTCCTGTCCGGTGCCACCGATTCGTCCGGCGGGGACGCCTCCGGGTTCCGGCCCGACGTCGCCCTCGTCAACTGGTACGGACCGGGCGCCCGCATGGGGATGCACGCCGATCGCGATGAGCGCTGCGCCGCTCCGGTGGTGTCGCTGAGCCTGGGGGACAGCTGTGTCTTCCGTTTCGGGACGCCGGCCGGTCGAGGTCGACCGTGGACCGACGTGGTGCTCGAGTCCGGGGACCTGTTCGTCTTCGGCGGTCCGTCACGGCTCGCCTTCCACGGGGTGCCCAAGGTGATGGTGGGAACCGGGACCCCCGCGGTGATCGGGCGGCAGGGTCGGTGGAATATCACTGTACGTGAGACCGGCCTGGTGGGATGAGCCACACCACCACTCCCCGCGCGAGTTCCGATAGGCTCGAAACACGAAGTGTTGACAATCGACCGGACCTTCTCCGATGCTGGACTCGCAGCTACTACTGGTATCGAGAAGGGGCAACCATGAAAGACAAGCGCACGTATGAGAAGCCTGAACTGCAGCGTCTCGGACTTCTCCGTGATCTCACCAAGTCCACCCAGAGCTTCACACCTCCCCGCTGGGGCTTGCCTAGCTGAACCCGTCGTACCCGTCGGCCCGTTGACACGCTCATGATCAGTGGCGAGCGCGTCTTCGGCCGGCGGGAACGGGTGATCGTGCAGCAGGTGGAGGGCGACTCGGTCCTGCTCGACATCGACAGCGGCGAGTACTTCACCCTCAACGAGGTCGGTGGTCGTGTGTGGGAACTGTGCGACGGAGCCGACACCGTTGATGCCATCGTCGAGACCATCTGCGCCGAGTACGACGCGGACCAGGGCACGGTCACGACCGACGTGCACGCACTGTTCGATGCGCTGGTAGGTGCCGGACTTGTCGTCGCCCGGTAGCGCCGTCACCGACACCGCCCGGACGCCGTCGCTCCCGCTGCTGGTCCAGCTCACCGTGGTGGCATTGGCCGCAAAGACCATGGTCCGGGCCGGACTTCCCCGTCTCCAGCGGTGGATGGAGCCGGCATCATCCGGGCATTCCCGCCCACTGGTCGCCTCCACCGACGTCGACGCGGTGACCGCCCAGCTCGGTCGGTGGGTCGACTCGATCATGCGGCGAGGCAGTCCGGTGATCCGTCCGGGGTGCCAGACCCGCGGGGTCACCCTCTACTACGCCATGCGCCGTCAGGGGCTCGACGCGGCCCTGTGCTTCGGCGTGGGGACAGTGAACGGTGCGGTGGAGGGGCACTGCTGGATCGACCTCGACGGCGAGCCGGTCCTGGAGCCATTCGATCCCCGGGCCGCGTTCACCGAAGTGGTGCGGGTGACACGGGACGGGGTGAACAGCTGACGACGCCGCTCCGGCCGGAAGGTGGAGTGGACACCCACTACGTGCTCGGAGGGGTTCCCTTGCGGGTCCACTGTGAGGACCAATCCGTGGCCGCCATGGTCGACGGTCGCCTGGCCTCGCTGCGCGGCCCTGGATTCGACCACGTCGACCCGGGCGAGCCCGGCATCGATGTGGAGATCCGTGGGCCCGGGGCTGCACTCGACTGGCCGGTGGCGCCGAGCGGACCGGGCCGCTCCGTCTACGACGCGCCTAGTGGCCCGATCGAGTACTTCGAGGACACCGATCAGCTCTTCGTGGACTACGAAGACCGGGTCCGACTGCTGTGTACGCCCACGGAGGGCCGGATCGAGATGGCCATCACCGGGTCCGACCCGGGTGCCCCGACCGTGGCCACCCACCCCTTGTTCAACATCGCCCTCTTCGAGAGCATGAAGCGGCGTGGTCGATTCGCGCTCCACGCCGCCGCCGCCTCACGGGAGGGCCGGGGCGTGCTGGTGCCGGGGACCAGCGGCGCCGGGAAGTCGACGCTGTCGGTGACCCTGGTACGGGCCGGCTTCGACTTCCTCTCCGACGACACGGTCTTCCTCAGCTCGACCGACGAGGGGATCTGGGTGTCGGCCTTCCCCGACGAAGTCGACGTGACCCCCAACACGGTCTCCCTTGTCCCCGAGCTCGGCCACCTGTCCGGGCAGCCCATCCGCCCCGGCCGGGAGAAGCACGCGTTCCGGATCGAGGAGGTCTTCGGCGTGACGCCGGTGGCGGGGTGCCGGCCGGTGGCGTTCCTCTCCCCCCGGGTCGAGGTGGGCTCGGCGCCTGAACTGGTGGACCTGGCTCCCTCGAGCGCGCTGTTCGAGCTGACCGCCAACCTGATGCTCACCGAGCCGGTGTCGACCCAGGCCCATCTGGACATCCTGGGTGCGCTGGTGCGCTCGGTGCCGTGCTTCACCTTCCGGACCGGCGGCGACCTCGACGCGGTGGCCGCGTGTGTGACCGAACTGGTCGGCTGAAGGTGGCCCGGGGATCCAGCACGACCACATCCCTGGTCGGGCGCGCCCTGGTCGGCCTCACCCGCAGGCCCGAGGCCCGCACCGATGACGTGGTCGAGCTGGTGGCCCGGGTGCCACCCGCCTCGCTGGTCGAGATGGCCGGCTACCACCGGGTGCCCGGCGTCGTCTACCGATCGCTGGTCGACCTCGGTGCCTACCGGGACGAGTTCGACCAGCTCCGCTCCGCCTACCAGATGGCCGCGGTGGGCCACGGCCGGTGCCTGGTCGACCTGTCGGCCCTGGTCGACCAGTTCGAGGGGCTGGGCCACCCCTGGGTGGTGGTGAAGGGTCCGGTCCTGGCCGCGGTGGCCTATGCCGACCCCGGGGCCCGTCTCTACGACGACCTCGACCTGGTGGTCAGTCCGTCGGCCATGGCCGAGGCCCTGTCCCTGATCGAAGGGGCCGGGGGTCGGGTCCACCCGGTCAACTGGCCGATGATGACCGAGCATCGGCGGGCCGAGCTCCCGGTCGAGCTGGGTCACGGCATGCTCGGCGACCTCCACTGGCACCTGTTGGTGACCCCGGGCATCCGGGCCCGCTTCTCGTGGCCGGTGGACGAAGCCCTCGACCGGCGGCGGACGGTGGACGTGGACGGGATAGCGGTGCCCACCCTGGACGCGGTGGACGGCATCCTCTACCTCTGCCTCCACGGCTCACTGTCGGGAGGCCACCTGCTGGTCTGGCTGAAGGATCTCGACCAGATGGTCGATCGGGAGAGCCCGGACTGGGACGAGGTGATCCGTCGGGCGCGTCGGACCCGGACCGCACTGGTGGCCGCCCTGCAGCTGGAGCGGGCCAGAGCCGTCCTCGGCACCGCCGTCCCGGTGTGGGTGATCGAGTCGCTGGCCGGGGGTGCCGCATGGTGGCGGTGGTGGACCTCCCTCGAGGAGCGGGCGGGGATGGCCCGTTGGGGTGGATTTGCCGGGACGGGGCGGACGTTCGTGTCGGCCACCTCGGCGAGCACGGGGGCCAGCGTCGTCCAGCTGCTGCGGTCCGTACCCGCTGACGTGGTCATGCCGGCCATCCGCAAGGCCCGGGCCGGCGCGCCGGGTGGCGGCGAGGAGTCACCTGAGCTGTACCGGCCGGTGGGCGGGGACGACGAACGGGCCGCCTACCTGCGCATGGTGGCCGACGGCGACCAGGGGTGAGCAGCTCCGCTCAGACGACCGGGTCGGGCCAACGTGCCCCGGTGCGACCGCGGCGGGCCGGGTCAGGTGTCGCCGAGCCCGATCATGGCCATGATCTGTGCGCCGATCCGTCGACGCTCGACGTGTGACCGCGCATCAGGGCTGGCACTCAGGCCGCACCCGGCCTCGGAAGTGGCGGCCAGCAGCATCCGGGCGGTGAGGTCGCCGCTGGGAACGCTGATCGACCCTGACGCCGCCACTACGTCCAAGGCGACCAGGGCCAGGCCGAGGAATGCACGACGCTCGACCTCCCGCCACCGCGCCCAGCCGACGACCCCGGGGGCCTCCAGCACGGCGATCCGGCGAAAGGTGGGGTCGGTGCACTCGACCAGGAGGAGGTCGATCCCCGCGGCCAGCTGTCCACGGGGATCGTCGACCTGGTCGACGGCGGCGGTGAGCTTGGCGGCGAACCGGTCCTCGAGGGTCACGAAGGCCGCATCGAAGAGGGCCTCTTTGTCCTTGAAGTGGTGGTAGACCGCCCCCTTGGTCACGTCCGCCGCCGCGGCCACCCGGTCGAGGGAGGAGCGGGCGAATCCGATGTCGGTGAACTCGGCGATGGCGGCGTCCACGATGACCGATCTGGTCGCCACCTTGGTCACGGTCCGTCGGCCGGAGGGTCCTGGCTCGGTTGTCTGCACCGACCCATACTATTGGTAGGCCGCATACCAAGAGAATGAATTCGAGAAAAGCGGTCGGCGACGCTCCCCTCCACGGACCCCCGGCCAGCGCCTCCGGAACCGTCCCCGGCGGTGCCCCCGGCAGGACTCGAACCTGCGCCACCGGCTCCGGAGGCCGGTGCTCTATCCGCTGAGCTACGGGGGCGTGCGGTGGGGGATTCCGGCGTCGCCGCCCGATGCTCCCCCGGACCGGAGTGCCAACTGTAGTGCCACGGGCCAGGAGTGCACCCCCGACCCATGCCACGCCACTTCGCTGACGGCGTATCCTCGCACCACCATGTCCACCCGGGACCTCCTCGCTGATTCGGTCAGCAACGCACTCTCGACGATCGCCCGACGGGACGGCCTCTCCGTCGAGGTCGACCCCGGTGCCGTGCATCTCGAACGCCCGGCGCGCCGTGAGCACGGCGACTGGTCGACCAACGTCGCCCTGGTGACCGCCAAGCGGGCCGGCACCAATCCCCGCGCCCTGGCCGGGGCGCTGGTGGAGCAGCTCACGGCTGATCCGCCGCTCCACGTCACCTCGGTGGAGATCGCCGGCCCGGGATTCATCAACTTCCGGCTGGAGAACGGCTGGCTGATCGACTCGCTGGCCGACCTCCTGGCCCAGGGCGAGGAGGGCTATGCCCGCCCTGACGTCGGCCATGGCGAGACGGTGCAGGTGGAGTTCATCTCGGCCAATCCGACCGGACCGATCCATGTGGGCAACGGCTGGTGGGGCAGTTACGGCGACGCCCTGGCCCGGGTGCTCGACCGGGCCGGCTACCGGGTCAGCCGCGAGTACTACGTGAACGACACCGGCGGGCAGATCAGGACGCTGGGGGAGAGCCTGCTGGCGCGCCGTCGGGGAGACGACGTCCCCGAGGGCGGCTACCAGGGCGAGTACGTGAACGACCTGGCCGCCGAGTTCGACGGTCCCGACGACGTGACCGCGGCCGGACGGTGGGCCGCCGAGCAGATCCTCGACCGGATCAAGGCCACCCTCGCCTCGGTGGGCATCATCTTCGACGAGTGGTACAGCCAGGCCTCCATCGAGGAGAGCGGTGCGGTCGACGACACCATCGCCCTCCTCGCCGAGAAGGGACTGGTCTTCGAGCAGGACGGTGCCACCTGGTTCCGGGCCACCGAACTGGGGGACACCCGAGACCGGGTGCTGCGCAAGGCCAACGGGGACGCCACCTATCTGGCCGGCGACCTCGCCTACCACCGCGACAAGTTCCTGGTCCGCGGCTTCGACCGGGTGATCGACGTGTTCGGGGCCGACCACCACGGCCAGGTGGCCAGCCTGATGGCCGGCGTGGAGGCGCTCGGGATCGATCCGGCCCGCCTCGAGGTCAGGCTGGGGCAGATGGTCTCGCTGGTCGACGGCGGGGAGTCGGTCAAGATGGGCAAGCGGGCCGGCAACGCCATCGCCCTCGACTCGTTGGTGGCCGACATCGGGCCCGACGCCACCCGCATCCTCAGCCTGATGAGCTCCCTCGACCAGGCCACCACCTTCGACCTGGCGTCGGTGCGGGAGCAGTCCGCCGACAACCCGGTCTTCTACGTGCAGATGGCCAGCGCCCGGATCGGCGGGGTGGGACGTAAGGCGGTCGAGCGCGGCACGGTGCGGGCACCGCTGGACCAGGTCGATCTCACCCTCTTGTCCCACGAACGCGAGCTCGAGCTCATCCGCTGCCTCGAGGAACTCCCCGAAGTGGTGGCCGCCGCCGCCGAGGATCGCGCCCCGACCAAGGTGACCACGTGGGTGCGTCGCCTGGCATCGAGCTTCCACGGCTTCTACCACGACTGCCCGATCCTGGCCGAAGACGTCGACCCGGCCGTGGCCCAGGCCCGGCTGTGGCTGGTGGAGGCCACCCGGATCGGGCTGGCCATCGGCCTCGGGCTGCTGGGCGTGTCGGCACCGGAGGCGATGTGACCGACCCGGGCGCCACCGACCACACACCGGCGTTCGCCGATCCGAACGACCCGGTCGCCCGGGGTCTGCTCCCCATGACCGCGGTGGTCACCGGCAGCGGGCGGCTGCAGGTGGGGGGCGTGGACGTCCTCGACCTGGCCGAGGAGTTCGGTACGCCGCTCTTCGTCTACGACGAGGCCCACCTCCGGGCCCGCTGTCGCGAGGCGGTCGAGGCCTGGGGCGACGGTGTGGCCTACGCCACCAAGGCCTTCTTGTGCGTGGCCATGGCCCGACTGGCCCACGAGGAGGGGATGGTCCTCGACGTGTCGACCGGCGGTGAGCTGCACGTGGCCCTGACCGCCGGCGTGCCGGCCGACCGGCTGGTCCTGCACGGCAACAACAAGTCGGAGGACGAGCTGCGCAGGGCACTCGAGGTGGGGGTGGGCAGAATCGTCATCGACTCGTTCGACGAGATCGACCGCATCGAACGACTGGTCGCCGAAGGGCCGACCCTGGGTGACGGGACGGCACCACCTCCGCCGAAGGTGTTGGCCAGGATCACCCCGGGGGTCGAGGTGCATACCCACGAGTTCGTGCGCACCGGCCAGGACGACTCCAAGTTCGGGTTCGGTCTGGCTTCCGGTGCGGCCGCCGAGGCGGTCGAACGCCTGGGCGCACTGGGCGGCGCCGGGGTCGTGGAGTTCGTGGGGATCCACGCCCATCTGGGTAGTCAGGTCTTCGCGCTGGCCCCGTTCGCCCGGGCCATCGAAGTGTTGGGCGCATTCTTCGCGCCGCTCGGACTCTCCGAGCTGGTGGTGGGAGGCGGTCTCGGAGTGGCCTACGTGAACGGCGAGGAGGCGCCGCCCATGGCCCAGTGGGCCGCCTCGGTCCGCCAGGCCTGCACGAGGGTGGGCATCCCCGAGTCGACCCGGGTCACCGCCGAGCCGGGACGCTCCATCGTGGCCTCGGCGGCGTTGACCCTCTACCGGGTGGGGACGGTCAAGGACGTCGCCGGTCACCGGACCTACGTGTCGGTGGACGGCGGGATGAGCGACAACCCGCGCCCGGTGCTCTACGGCAGCGGGTACGAGGCGTTCCTCCCCCGCGAGACCGGTGCCCTCCGGCCCAAGCCGGTGCGGGTGGTGGGCAAGCACTGCGAGAGTGGCGATGTGGTGGTGTCGGATGCCTTCGTCCCCGACGACCTGGCGGTGGGTGACGTGCTGGCCACCCCGGTCACCGGGGCCTACGGTCACTCGATGGCGTCCAACTACAACAAGGTGCCCCGACCGGCGGTGGTCTTCGTGGCCGACGGCGAGGCCCGCGTCGTGGTCCGGCGCGAATCCTTCGACGACCTGGTGCGCCTCGACCTCTGATCGACGGACCTGCGTCCGACCAGGCGGTAGCGTGACCGGGTGACCATGGCACCCTCCTCCGAACGAGTCGTGCGCATCGCCGTGCTCGGGTGCGGGAACGTCGGTGCCGCCCTCGTGGCCATCCTGGCCGAGCGCGCCGAGGCCCTGGCCGTGCAGAGCGGTGCCCGGCTGGAGGTGGCCGGCATCGCCGTCCACGATGTCACCCGTGCGCGGGATCCTCACGTGCCGGTCGAGCTCCTCACCGACGATGCCGCCGCCCTGGTGGCCGATCCGTCGGTCGACGTGGTGGTGGAGCTGGTGGGCGGGGTCACCCCGGCCGACCAGTGGGTGCGGGCGGCGCTCGAGGCCGGCAAGCCGGTGGTCACCGCCAACAAGGCGCTGCTGGCGTCACCCGAAGGGGTCGCCCTCCGAAGCCTGGCCCACCGCCAGGGGGTGGACCTGCTCTACGAGGCGGCGGTGGCCGGGGCCATTCCGCTGATCCGGGCGTTGCGCGAGTCCCTCACCGGGGAGCGCATCCACCGGGTGATGGGGATCGTCAACGGGACCACCAACTTCATCCTCACCAAGATGAGCGAGCAGGGTGCCGACTACGCCGACGTGCTGGCCGAGGCCCAGTCCCTCGGCCTGGCCGAGAAGGACCCGACCGCCGACGTCGAGGGGTACGACGCCGCGGCCAAGGCGGCCATCCTGGCCGGAGTGGCCTTCGGCTACGACGTGGCCGGGTCCGAGGTGATGCGGGAGGGGATCACCGCCGTCCGGGCCGTCGATGTCGAGTTCGCCGAGCGTCTCGGCTACGCGGTCAAGCTGTTGGCCATCGTCGAGCGGATCGGTGACGACGCGCTCTCGGTGCGGGTCCATCCGGCCATGGTGCCCCGGTCGCATCCGCTGGCCGGTGTGCGGGACGCGTTCAACGCCGTGTTCATCGAGGGAGAGGCGGCGGGCGAGCTCATGCTCTACGGACAGGGTGCAGGCGGACTGCCCACGGCCAGCGCGGTGGTGGGCGACCTGATCGACGCCGTTCGAAACCGGCAGGCGGGGACCACCGCCCCCACCCCCGAGCGCATGCCGGCCAGGCTCCTCCCCGAGGATGACCTGTGCGCCCAGTACTACGTGAGCGTGGACGTGGTCGACCGGTCCGGTGTGCTCGCCGCGGTGACCAAGGTCTTCGGCGACCATGACGTCTCCATCCGCTCGATGGAACAAGAGGGCCACGCCGGAGACGCGCGGTTGCTGTTCGTCACCCACGTGGCCCGGGAAGGTGATGTGCGGGCCACCCTCGCCGCGCTCGCCGACCTCGACGCCGTGGAGGAGATCGGTGGAGTGATGCGGATCATCGGGGACGGCGAATGACCGGCCCCCGAGGTAGCCACCACGGCGGTGCAGGCGGCAGGGAAGCCGGTGGGGCATGGCGCGGGGTGATCGAGGAGTACCGCGACTACCTCCCGGTCACCTCGGCCACCCCGGTGGTGACGCTCCTCGAGGGCGGCACCCCGCTGCTGGCCGCTCCGAGGCTCTCGGCCCGGGTCGGCGCCCGGGTGCTGTTGAAGGTGGAGGGGGCCAATCCGACCGGATCGTTCAAGGACCGGGGCATGACCGTGGCCATCTCCAAGGCCGCCGAGGAGGGGGCCAAGGCGGTGGTGTGCGCCTCGACGGGGAACACCTCGGCATCGGCGGCCGCCTTCGCCGCCCGGGCCGGCCTGACCTGTGCCGTACTGATCCCCGAAGGACACATCGCCCTGGGGAAGCTGGCCCAGGCCCTCATCCACGGAGCCCGTGTGCTCCAGGTCCGGGGGAACTTCGACCAGTCCCTGACCATCGTCCGGGAGCTGGGCGAGCGGGCTCCGGTCACCGTGGTGAACTCGGTCAACCCGTACCGGATCGAGGGACAGAAGTCGGGTGCCTTCGAGATCGTCGACGAGTTGGGCGACGCCCCCGACGTCCACTGCATCCCGGTGGGGAACGCCGGGAACATCACTGCGTACTGGAAGGGGTATCTCGAGTTCAAGGAGGCGGGACGGTCGACCCGGCTGCCGCGCATGATGGGATTCCAGGCCGCCGGCGCCGCCCCCATCGTGGAAGGGCATCCCGTCGAGCACCCCGAGACGGTGGCCACGGCCATCAGGATCGGCAACCCGGCCAGCTGGTACGGGGCCACCTCGGCGGCGAGCGAGTCCGGCGGCGGGATCGCCGCGGTCACCGACGACGAGATCCTCGAGGCCTACCGGTTCCTGGCTACCGAGGAGTCGGTGTTCTGCGAGCCAGCCTCGGCCGCCTCGGTGGCCGGACTGCTCAAGATCGGGCTCCCCGACGGGGTCGGCCCCGGCGGCACGGTGGTGTGCGTGCTCACCGGCCACGGTCTGAAGGACCCGGACATCGCCATCAGCCAGATCTCCGTCCCCACGGTGGTCGACGCCGACCTGGGCGCCGTGCTCGAGGAGTTGTCGCTCTAGGTGGTGGCCCACCACGGGGGGTGACAGGAGGGCCCCGGGGCAGGGTTGTTGCCGGAGGCGCTCACCCCCTGTAGTATGGAGACACCTTCGCTTCCACAGTTCGCCCCTTCGGGCATGTGGGCGGGACCTCCTGGTTCGCTTCGGTTGATGCAGCCAGCCCGTTGGTAGGCGTCGGGGGGAGTAGCGGACGGGATCCAATCCCAGGCCTCGACACTCCCCACCCCTGATTCCCTGACAGTTGGAACCACTCCACCTGTCAACGAGGACATTCGAAACGAGGAAGCCGATGACTGCCGAACAGCAGCTCGAGCGCTCGGTGTTGGAGGGCAAGGAGCGAGATGAGCTCCACGCCATCGCACAGGCCCTGTCTGTGAAGACCAACACCCGAACGAAGAAGGCCGACATGATCGACGGCATCCTGAAAGCCACCGGCGTCTCGGTGGACACAGGTACGCCGGCGGACGCCACCACCACCGGCAACGGTGGTGGTCGGTCCAACGGATCGGCCGGGGCGGGCCGCAGGACCCCCCGCTCCACCCGCGGCGCGGCGAGCGCCCAGGCGGACGCGGAGGAACCGTCGACCGAGACCGCCACCGAGGTGGACGGATCCGGAGACGGCGGGTCGGCCCCCCGACCCCAGGCCCGACGGGGTGCCCGGCACACCTTCGGCCCGGAGGACGACGCTGTGGCGTCCAACGCCAGGGTCGACCTCGACGAGGAGCTCGACATTCCCGCCTCCACCAACGGCTCGTCGCCGGACGGCGGGGGATCGGGGCAGGACCAGGCCGACGGTGCGCAGGGCGGCCAGTCCGCCGGCAACTCGCAGGGCGGGGGCCAGGGGAACAGCAACCAGAACGGCCAGAACAACCAGAGCCGCAACAACCAGAACCGGAACAACCAGGGCAACCGGAACAACCAGGGCAACCGGAACAACCAGGGCAACCGGAACAACCAGGACCGCAGCAACCAGGGCGGCAACGACGACATGGGGAACCGCCGGAGCAATCGGCGCCGACGCGGCCGCGATCGCCAGGGCGGAGGCGCCGAAGGCGATCTGCAGGGTGCGGGCGGTCAGGAGCAGCAGTACCAAGGAGAGCTCCAGCCGGTGAAGGGACTGCTCGACCTGCGAGACGAGGGGTACGGCTTCCTGCGGTGCGAGGGCTACCTCGCCTCCAACAAGGACATCTACGTCTCGATCAGCCAGGCCCGCCGCTTCGCCCTCCGTAAGGGCGACAGCATCGAGGGGTTCTGCCGACCGGCCGGCAGCACGGAGAAGTACCCGGCGCTGCTGCAGATCGACACGGTGTCGGAGATGGATCCCGAGGAGGCCAAGAACCGTCCTCGGTTCGAGAACCTGACCCCGCTCTTCCCGGACGAGCGGCTCAATCTGGAGATGCCCGGCGAGAAGGAGAACATGACGACGCGTATCGTCGACTTGTTGTCCCCCATCGGCAAGGGTCAGCGTGGTCTCATCGTCTCGCCGCCCAAGGCCGGCAAGACCACCATCATGAAGCACATCGCCCACTCGATCGAGGCCAACAACCCCGATGTGCACCTGATGGTGCTGCTGGTCGACGAGCGGCCCGAAGAGGTCACCGACATGCGCCGCTCGGTCAAGGGCGAGGTGGTGGCCTCCACCTTCGACCGACCGGCCGAGGAGCACACCGCGGTGGCCGAACTGGCCATCGAGCGGGCCAAGCGCCTGGTCGAGGCGGGCAGGGACGTGGTGATCATCCTCGACGGCATCACCCGGTTGGCCCGTGCGTACAACCTGGCCCAGCCGGCCACCGGCCGGATCATGTCCGGTGGCGTCGACTCGGGTGCGCTCTACCCGCCGAAGAAGTTCTTCGGTGCGGCCCGGAACATCGAAGAGGGCGGCTCCCTGACCATCCTGGCCACCGCACTGGTGGAGACCGGGTCGAAGATGGACGAAGTCATCTTCGAGGAGTTCAAGGGGACCGGCAACATGGAGCTCCGGCTCGACCGCCGTCTGGCCGAGCGCAGGCTCTACCCCTCGATCGACGTCAACGCCAGTTCGACCCGCCACGAGGAACTGCTCTTCGACCGTTCCGAGCTCCAGCAGGTGTGGAAGCTCCGCAGGGTGCTCAACGCCCTGGCCAACGAGGGCAGCGCCGCCGCCGGCCTCGAGCTGCTGATGGACAAGATCCGCACCACCAAGAGCAACGACGAGTTCCTGGCCGAGATCGCCAAGGGCCCCGCCACCTGACGCAACCGGCGACCGGGCGCGGAATACCCGCCGCCCCAGTTCCGTTACACTCGGAGCGCTGCGAATCGGCATCACTCGAGGCTGCGTCGCTGCGCCTACAGGAGAACCCAATGAAGACTGACATCCACCCTTCCTACGTCGAATCCTCGGTCCGCTGCTCGTGCGGGAACACGTTCACCACGCGGTCGACCAAGGACGAGATCCACCTCGAGCTGTGCAACGAGTGCCATCCGTTCTTCACCGGCAAGCAGAAGCTGGTCGACTCCGGCGGACGCGTGGAGCGCTTCCAGCGCCGCTATGCCAAGACCGGGTCGCGCAAGAGGCCGACGGCACCTCCCGCATCCTGATCTGAATCGTCCTGCGGCTCGGCGCCGGCCATGGCCCGGCGATGTGGCCGTCCCCACCGCACCCGCAGCGACTGAGCGGTGCGGGGTTGGGGCTACCCTTTGCCCGTGTTCCACGACCGTCTGAGCGAGCTCGAACGCGAGTACGAGGTGGTGCTGGCCGAGCTCAACGATCCGATGCTGTCGTCGGACCCCCGACGGCTGCGCCGAGTGTCCCAGCGCCATCGGGAGCTCGAAGAGGTGGTCGGGTGCTGGCGTCGCCTGCAGGGGGCCGAAGCCGACCTCGACGCCGCCCGCGAGATGGTCAACGACTCGGTGGGCGACGAGCGCGAGCTGGCCCAGTCCGAGGTGGCACAGGCCGAGCAGGGGATCGCCGGGTTGGAGGAGGAGCTCAGGCTCCTGCTCATCCCCCGGGACCCCAACACCGGTCGCAACGTGATCATGGAGATCCGCGGGGCCGAGGGTGGCGAGGAGGCCAACCTGTTCGCCAAGGACCTCGCCGAGATGTACACCCGGTATGCGGCGACCAGAGGATGGAAGGTGGAGGTGCTCTCCTCCAGCCCCTCCGAGCGGGACGGGCTCAACGAGATCACCTTCGTGGTCAAGGGCGAGGACGCCTGGCAGCGGCTCGAGCACGAGGGTGGCCCCCACCGGGTCCAGCGAGTGCCGGTGACCGAGTCCCAGGGTCGGATCCACACCTCGTCGGCGGCGGTGACCGTGCTGCCCGAGGCCGAGGAGGTCGACGTGGCCATCGACCCCAACGACCTGAAGATCGACGTCTACCGCTCCACCGGGCCGGGGGGCCAGTCGGTGAACACCACCGACTCGGCGGTCAGGATCACCCACCTGCCCACCGGCATCGTGGTGGCCATGCAGGACGAGAAGAGCCAGATCCAGAACCGGGCCAAGGCGATGACCGTCCTCCGATCGAGACTGTTGAAGGCCGAGCAGGACCGCCAGGCGGCTGAGCTCTCCGAGCAGCGTCGGAGCCAGGTCGGCGGCGGCGGCCGCTCCGAGAAGATCCGGACCTACAACTACAAGGACAACCGGGTGACCGACCACCGGATCAAGTTGACCCTGCACAAGCTGGACCGGATCCTGATGGGGGACCTCGACGAACTGACCGACGCCCTCATGGCCGACAAGCGCTACCGCCAGCTGGACGACGGCTGAGCCGAGGGTGGTGCAGGAATCGGTGGCCGACCACGGGCTGACCCCCGCCCCGGAGGCGGAGGGAGCCGAGGAGCGGGAACGCCTGGTGGCGGCCATCGCCGCCCGAGTGGGCTCCGCCCAGGAGGCACGGTGGATCGTCGACCACGGCGGGGTGGACCGTGCCCGTGCGCTGGCCGACCGTCGGGCCGCCGGCGAGCCGCTCCAGTACGTGCTGGGCCGCTGGCCGTTCCGGTCGTTGGAGCTGCAGGTGGATCGCCGGGTGCTCATCCCGCGACCGGAGACGGAGCAGGTGGTCGAGGTGGCGCTCGGTGAACTGGCCCTCGTCCTCGGGCACGGAGGACGGCGGAGCGCAGGTCCGGCCATGGCCGTCGACCTGGGCACCGGGTCGGGTGCCGTCGCCCTGTCCCTGGCCGTCGAGGGGGCGACCGACGGCGACCGGCTCGAGGTGTGGGCCACCGATGCCTCGCCCGACGCCCTGGACGTGGCCCGGGCCAACCTGGCCGATCTGGCCGACGCCGATCCGGTGGCCGCGGCACGGGTGCATCTGGCCCAGGGGCGGTGGTTCGCGGCGCTGCCGCCGGCCCTGATGGGCCGGGTGGACCTGGTGGTGTCCAACCCTCCCTACGTGGCCGAGTCGGACTACGCGGGATTGGACCCGGTGGTGCGCGACTGGGAGCCGCACTCGGCGCTGGTGTCGGCCCGGGGAGCGGCCGGGGTGGGCGGGATGGCCGACATCGAGGCGATCGTGGCCGGCGCCCCCCGCTGGCTGCAGAGTTCGGGTGCCCTGGTGGTCGAGATCGACCCATCCCAGGCCTATGCGGCCATCGATGCGGCCCGGCGAGCCGGCTTCTCCAAGGTGGACACCGCCCGAGATCTGGCCGGAAGGCTCCGGATGCTGGTGGCCCGGCGGTGACCATGGCCGATCAGCTCGCCCTCAGCGACCCCCGGGCGCTCGCCGCAGCAGCCGACGCCCTGGTGTCGGGCTCGATCGTGGCTCTGCCCACCGACACCGTCTACGGGCTGGCGGTGGACCCCACCCAGCCCGAGGCAGTTGCCGCCCTCTTCGCCCTCAAGGAGCGTCCGGCGGGGGTGGCACTGCCCATCCTGGTCGGGAGCCGTGAGCAGGTCGAACAGGTGGCCGGTCACCTGGAGACGGCGGCCTCGCATCTGGCCGAGCGGTTCTGGCCGGGCCCGCTGACCCTGGTGGTGCCCCGCCGGCGGGGTTTCACCGTCGACCTGGGCGGGCCGGCCTCGGCCCGCCAGACCGTCGGCGTGCGCTGGCCCGAGCACCCGCTGGTCACCGAGTTGTGCGCCCGGATCGGGCCGTTGGCCGTCACCAGCGCAAACCGGCACGGCGGACCCCCGGCCACCGCCGCCGCCCAGGTGGCCGCGGCGTTCGGCCGGGCGGACGATCTGGCGGTGATCGTCGACGGCGGGATCTGCGACGGCACCCCCTCGACAGTGGTGGAGTGCCGGGGCCCGGCCTCCCGCGGGCTGCGCGAGGGGGGCATCTCCTTCGAGGAGATCTTCGCTCCCGGGCCACCCGGTGCGATCACCGGGAACGGCCGCCCGCCGAGATGATCGCCCGAGGGAGTGCACGGGGTTGACGATCAGCCCCTGCGCAGGGGACACTGGAGGCCTGATGGATGCCATCTGGAACTCCCGCGAGACCGTAATTTTTATCGACTAGGCGCAGACCGATCCGGTGTGCGCCCCTCGACCGTCCACCTGGTGGGCGGTTTTTCAATTTTCTGGGGGGGGCGACGCCGCCCGGTCGCCGTGACCCGACCGGGGGACCGGACGGCAAGCCAACAGCAGACCGGACGACCCACCGGGGGTAGACCGTCGGCCGGTCCGGCGCAGAGCACGAGGACGACACCAGGGCAGTGGACGACAGCAGAAGGACACGAGGACAGTGAGCAGCTACAAGGTTGGGGTGATCGGCGGAGACGGCATCGGTCCCGAGGTGGTGGCCGAGGCGATCAAAGTGGTCGAGGCGGTCGGGGTGTCCCTCGACACCACCGAGTACGACCTGGGTGCGGACCGCTACGTCCGCACCGGTGAGGTCCTCCCTGATCCGGTGCTCGACGAGCTGCGCGGGCACGACGCCATCCTGCTCGGGGCGGTCGGCCCCCCGGTGGGCTCGACCGCCGTCCCCTCCGGTGCCTTGGAGCGCGGCCTGCTCCTCCGGCTGCGGTTCGAACTCGACCTCTACGTGAACATGCGCCCGTTCACCGGCGTGCCCGGTGCACTGGCGCCCGACTGCGACTTCGTGGTCATCCGGGAGAACACCGAGGGGACCTACGCCGGCGAAGGCGGCTTCCTGCGCAAGGGGACGCCTTACGAAGTGGCCACCCAGGGCTCGGTGAACACCCGCCACGGAGTGGAGCGGTGTGCGAGGTTCGCCTTCGACCTGGCCGCCACCCGGCCCCGCCACCAGCTCACCCTGGTCCACAAGACCAACGTGCTGACCTTCGCCGGGGACCTCTGGCAGCGCACGGTGGACGAGGTGTCGGCGGAGTTCCCCTCGGTGATCCGTGACTACAACCACGTGGACGCCACCTGCATCTACCTGGTCGAGAACCCCGGGCGCTACGACGTGATCGTCACCGACAACCTGTTCGGAGACATCATCACCGACCTGGCCGGTGCCATCGCCGGAGGGATCGGGTACGCGGCCTCGGCCAACCTCAACCCCGACCGGACCGGGCCGTCGTTGTTCGAGCCGGTCCACGGAGCGGCCCATGACATCGCCGGCACCGGCAAGGCCAACCCGGCCGCCGCCATCCGCTCGGCCGCCCTCATGCTCGACTTCCTGGGGGAGTCGTCCGCCGCAGCCAAGGTGACCCATGCGGTCACCGAGTTCATCACCTCCCGACCCGATCCCACCTTGTCCACCGCCGCCATCGGCGACGCCATCGCAGAAAGGCTCTGAGCCATGCCGCTGACCCCGACCGACAAGATCTGGATGGACGGTGAACTGGTCGACTGGGCCGACGCCACGGTGCACGTGCTGACCCACACCATGCACTACGGCTCCGGTGTGTTCGAGGGCATCCGCGCCTACCCGACCGATCGGGGGGTGGCGGTGTTCCGCCTGCGCGACCACATCGAGCGCCTCTTCACCTCGGCCAAGGTCTTCCTCATCGACATCCCCTACACGGTGGACGAGCTCATCGACGCCACCCGCGACGTGGTCCGGGCCAACCAGCTCGACGACGGCTGCTACATCCGGCCGCTGGTCTACCTGGGCTACGGCGAGATGGGGCTCAACCCCATGCTCAGCCCGGTCAACGTGTCCATCGCCGCGTGGCCCTGGGGCACCTACCTGGGTGACGACGGCGTGGCCAACGGCGTGTCCACGAAGATCAGCTCGTGGCGTCGTCACGACGTCAACGCGGTTCCCACCGCGGCCAAGGGGACGGGCATGTACATCAACTCGTCGCTGGCCAAGGTCGAAGCCATCAAGGCCGGCTACGACGAGGCCATCCTCCTCGCCCCCGACGGCAACATCAGCGAGGGCACCGGCGAGAACATCTTCATCGTGCGCAAGGGTCGCCTGATCACCCCGCCGACCTCCGACGCCGGCGCCCTGGAGGGGATCACCCAGCAGTCGGTGGAGACCATCGCCCGCGACCTCGGGTACGCGGTCTCCTACGAGCAGCTCATCCGGACCGACCTGTACACCGCGGATGAGGCCTTCCTCACCGGTACGGCGGCCGAGGTGGTGCCGATCCGGTCGGTCGACGACCGGGTCATCGGCGACGGCAAGCCCGGACCGATCACCCAGAAGCTCCAGCAGACCTACTTCGCCACCGTGCGGGGCGAGGTCGACCAGTACAAGGACTGGCTGGACCATGTCGAATGACGGCCCCACCCTCAACGACGACTCCTTCGGCGGGGGCCGGGTGCACACCGGACCTGCCCACTCGCACGGCCACACCCACTCGCACGGGAGCGGTCCGGACCACAGCCACCCGCTGACCCCCGGACAGCACGCCCATGCCCGCGGGCGCAACGGCCGGGACCAGCCCGCCAGCGGCGGCGGCCACGACTTCGACCTCCCCGCCCTGCCCGAGGCGGTCGACGTCTTCGACACCACCTTGCGTGACGGATCCCAGCAGGAAGGACTGTCCCTGACCGTCGACGACAAGCTGCGGGTGGCCGAGCAGCTCGACCACCTCGGGGTCACCTTCATCGAGGGCGGATGGCCCGGGTCCAATCCCAAGGACGCCGAGTTCTTCGCCCGGGCCCCCACCGAGCTGAACCTGGCCCGGGCCACGCTGGTGGCGTTCGGCTCGACCCGGCGGGCCGGGGTGCGTGCCGAGGACGACGAGACGCTGCGCCACCTGGTCGAAGCCCAGACCGAAGCGGTGTGCATCGTGGCCAAGTCGTCGGAGATGCACGTGGTCGACGCCCTGCGCACCACGCTCGACGAGGCAGTGTCCATGGTGGTCGACTCGGTGGAGTTCCTCCGGGCCAACGACCTCCGGGTCTTCCTCGACGCCGAGCACTTCTTCGACGGCTACAAGGCCAATCCCGAGTTCTCGCTGCGTATCCTCGGCGCCGCCGAGGAGGCCGGTGCCGAGGCCCTGGTGCTGTGCGACACCAACGGCGGCACCCTCCCCTATGAGGTGGAGCGGATCGTGAGCACCGTGCTAGACGGTTTCGAGACCCAGGTCGGGGTCCACTTCCACAACGACAGCGGCTGTGCGGTGGCCAACTCGCTGGCCGCGGTGGGCCGGGGCGCCACCCACGTCCAGGGCTGCGTCAACGGGTACGGGGAGCGGGCCGGCAACACCGACCTGTCGGCGGCCATCCCCGACCTGTCGCTCAAGCTGAAGGTGGCCACCATCCCCCGTGAGCGCCTGGAGCTGCTCACCCCCGTGGCCCACCACATCGCCGAGCTGGTCAACATCGCACCCGACCCCCAGCAGCCCTTCGTCGGTGCCTCGGTCTTCGCCCACAAGGCCGGGCTGCACACCTCGGCCATCGCCCGCCGGTCCGACGCCTACGAGCACATCTCGCCGGAGCTGGTGGGGAACGGGACCCGGTTCGTGGTCTCCGAGATGGCCGGACGCTCGACCCTGTCGATGAAGGCGGCCGAGCTCGGGCTCGAACTGGACTCCCAAGCCATGGCCTCGGTGCTCGACTCCCTCAAGCGACTGGAGCACGAGGGCTACCACTTCGAGGTGGCCGACGGGTCGCTCGAACTGCTGCTGCGCAACTCGACCGGCTGGGAGCAGGACTTCTTCGAGCTCGAGTCCTACCGGGTGATCGCCGACCAGAGCGAGGGCAACTCGACCGAGGCCACGGTGAAGGTGCTGGTCGGCTCGGAGCGGATCGTGGCCACCGCCGAGGGAAACGGGCCGGTCAACGCCCTGGACGGTGCGGTGCGGGCGGCCATCGGCGCCCACTACCCGGGGCTGGCCGGGGTGCACCTGGTCGACTACCGGGTGCGGGTGCTGGACTCGGCCCGGGGGACAGGCTCGGTGACCCGGGTGCTCATCGACTCGACCGACGGCGACCGGACGTGGACGACCATCGGGGTCTCCGAGAACATCATCGCCGCCTCCTGGCAGGCCCTGTCCGACTCGATCGTCTACGGTCTGCTCCACGCCCCCGTGCCGCCGGGACCCATCGCCGGCGGGTAGGGCCCCGACGTCCAGGAGCCGCACCGTGACCCAGCCCAGTTTCGTACCCATTGTCGAGGCCGACCAGGTGCGGCGCGCCTACCGCCTCCAGGTGCCGAGCATCTGGACCCAGTCACGTCCCTCCGAGCTTCGAGGTACGACCCAACCCCCCGGTCGCCAGCTGGGCAGCCCAGGACCGGACCAGGGGTTCGCCCTCAAGCTGGCCCGCCGGTTCGAGGACCGGCTGGTCCTGGCCGAGGGTGAGTCGGCCGAGGACGCCATTGCCGGATGCACCGCCGTGGCCATGCGCCGGTGTTCGAGCTTCGGCCGGGCGCCGGCCGTCTACGACCTGACCTTCGGGTTCACCATCTGGGGGTTCCTGGGGGGAGCACCCGCCGACTTGGTGGAGCAGCGTGGACCCCTCTTTCGCTCCGCGGGCCATCACTACACGGCTCAGCGGGCGATCGCCGACGCGGTGGTCGACGGGGCCCTCCGGCTCACCCCGGAGGCAGTGGCCGAGCGGATCGGCCGGTGGCGGGAGCTGTTGGAGATTCCCGCAAACCACTGAGGGCTGAGCGAAGCGCCCGACTCAGTGGCTCTTGCGCCACCGTCGTTTGGAGCTGCCGCCACCGGAGGAGGCTCCGACCGACGACCCACCGACCGGCGCCGGGCTGTTGAACGAGTTGGGCACGGGGCTGTCGTCCATGGCGTGCGTCACGGTGACGTTGTCGGCCAGGTGCGAACCCTGCAGGGCCTTTTGGAACAGGTCGGGGAACTGCGGGCCGACGTGGGCGCCCTGGTCGGGTTCGGCCTGCCACCGCTGGGCAACCGGACTCGCCGCGGTGGTCATGGCCGGCTGGGCCGGCACGGTCATCTTGGTCGGCACGGGCGGCTTGGGTGCCTCCCTCACCGACGGGTGCAGTTCGGGCGGATACCAATTGCCGTCACTCGCGATCCACCAGCCCGGCCCCTCGGATTTGTCACTCATGCGGTTGCCTCCACCACTCTATGCGTTAATCGATAGTTGAAGCGTACCTGTTCGGACGCACTATGTCAGCTGCAATTCTCTCGGCCGTTCGGGAGGCCGACTTGAGAATCTCCTGCTCATCGAGGTGGCCAGGCGAGCTGGTCGGCGACACAGGCCCAGCGAGAGGTACGGAGGTTCGAACCGGGGCGCCGGAGGGAGCGGTTCGTGACCTGAGGCTACCAATGGGTAACTTGGTGCAATGGTTCCGTCCACGTTCTGTCTGACCGACACCCACCGCGAGTTCCGGGACACCCTCCGCAGATTCGCCGAGGACCGGGTCGCCCCCCATGCCGCCAGAGCCGACCGGGACGCCACCTACCCGCAGGAGAGCGTCGACGCCTGCATCGAGCTCGAGCTTCCCGCCCTCGGGATCCCGCTCGAATACGGGGGTGCCGGTGCCGACATGGTGACCCAGGCGATCATGGCCGAGGAGCTGTCGCGGGCGTGCGCCTCGACTGCGCTGACCATGCTGATCTCCAAGCTGGGGATGCTGCCGGTGATGAACTGGGGATCCGAGGAGCT
>JADGOG010000118.1 GCA_017883065.1 Acidimicrobiales bacterium
GGCCAGGACTTGCTCTATGTGGTTCCGGTACGTCGCACCACAGTCAGCCCATTTGATCCCGTCTCGTTTGGACCCGCGGGGCTCTGTGGACCGAGAGCTGCCGTACTCACCGAAGCCCAGCAGGTCGCTGCGGGAATCAACTGCGGTGCCTGAATTTCCTGCCCTCAGCCCTGGTGAATCGTCCGAGACTCTGATTGCGAACGAGAGGAATGCCATGAACCAGCGAGTCCAGGACAGATGCCGGTTGTCGAGGTTGGGCGTCGTGGCTCTGGCGGTCACCGTCGTTGCTGGGTTGACGGTGGGTTCACCCCTGCCGACCGTGTCGCTCCCGCCGTAGAGTGACAGCTTGATGTCGGTCGTCGAGAAGAGGGCGTGGATGAATCGCCGCCGACAAATGGCTCTCGTCACTGGCGTGCTACTCGCCTCCATCATTGGTGGGGCAGGATGCGCAGGCCCGACGACGAGCCCGTCAGCTGCCAACTCCGTCGCCGCTGACCCTTCCGGCGGGACCGGCTCCTACATCCTGACTGCCACCAACACCGGTGCGAACTATGCACCCACCTTCACCGGCAACGGTGAACTTGGCGTTCGCGTCCCTCCGGCCGGCCAGGGCTACACCGCCGACAATGTGCCTACCTCGTCCGAACTTGCCGGCTTCTACGCCCAGCCGGTCGGCGGTGTGCAGCAGCGGGCGAACCTTCCGGTCTGGTCGACGCTCACCTACTCGGATGGCGGCCAGCCATTCACCATGGCAGAAGGGCAGACCAGTCGGTGGAGGCAGTCGATCAACCTGCGGACCGGTGTCATCACGACGACTGCCCGCTGGACCGCACCGGACGGTCACGTGACCGGCTTGGTCTACCAGGTCCTCACCGATCGGGCCCGTCCGAATGTCGGCCTGGTTCGCCTCGAGCTGACTCCTCGATGGTCCGGGGTGGCCGCCGTCACCGACTCGATCGACGGCTCTCCCGCCACCATGAGTACTCAATTGGGAAAGGGCTGGAGGTCTTCGGCGCACACGGATTGGGTCAACGTCGAGTCCATCGGAACCAACGTGAACGTAGCAATCGCCAGCCAGGTCGCAACGAGTGAGGACGTTGCGGCTTCGACCACTCCCGTCGACCAGATGACCGATCAGAGTGTCGGCCAGCAGTTGACGTTTCCGGTCGCCGCTGGCCACAGCTACACGTTCACCAAGTACGTCGGCGTGGAATCGTCGCTGGACACCGGTGCCTCGACCGTCGACGCCGCCCAGTCCCAGGCCCACAACGCGGCATCCGAGGGCTTCGGTTCCCTCCTTCGAGAGAACGACGCTGCATGGGCGACACTCTGGTCCGATCGCATCGACATACTCGGCGATCGCCCGTTGGCCACAAACGTGAATGCGAGTGAGTTCTATCTCTGGGCGAGCACCCGCGACGGAGTCGATTGGAGCGTCTCGCCGGCCGGTCTGTCCTCGAACGGGTACAGCGGCCACATCTTCTGGGACGCGGAGACCTGGATGTACCCGGCGCTGCTCGCGCAACACCCGGATCTCGCCGCGGAGATGAACGCCTACCGCTACCAGCGACTCGCCGCGGCTCAGCGGCACGCCACCGCCACCGGCTACCAGGGCGCTCGATACCCGTGGGAGAGTGCGAGCGACGGAACCGAGCAGGTCCCGCCGCCGGCGACAGTGTTCACCGAGGGCCTCTACGAACAGCACGTCACCGCCGATATCGCACTGGCCCAGTGGCAGTACTACCTCGCCACCGGCGACAAGAACTGGCTTGCCCAGCGCGGCTGGCCGATCTTGTCCCAGGCTGCTTCCTTCTGGGCCTCCAGAGTCACCCCAGGGGTTGATGGAGCCTTCCACATCAACGGGGTGACCGGCCCTGACGAGGAGAACCCGAACGTAAACGACGAGGTCTACACGAACGCGGCGGCGAAGACGACGTTGCTCGACGCCGCTCGAGCCGCCCGGGTACTGGGGCTGACGTCCCCGACTGACTGGACCCGGATAGCCGCCGGCATCGCCGTGCCTGAGGATGCCGCGCTCGGCATCCATCCCGAATTCTCGGGATACGGCGGCGGGATGGTCAAGCAGGCTGACGTCACCCTGCTCCAGTACCCGTTGGGCTACACCATGTCGCCGAGCATCGCCAAGAACGACGTCGACTACTACGCACCTCGCACTGATCCCAATGGCCCATCGATGAGTGACGCGGTCAACTCGATCGATACGTCAACACTGCCAGGATCGGGGTGTGCCAGCTTCGTGTACACACAGCGAAGCGAGCAGCCGTTCATCCGCGACGCCTTTCACCAGTTCTCGGAGACCAGAAGCGGTGGTGCCTTCACGTTCATGACAGGCATCGGTGGCTTCCTCCAGGAGTTCCTCTACGGCTACTCCGGCATGCACCTTGACGCCAACGCGGTGCGGTTGGCTCCCAGCCTCACCGGCCAACTCGGCGGAGTCGTGCTCCACGGTCTGTCGTGGCACGGCCGGCGATTCACCCTTGCCGTCGGCCAGCACACGACCTCGATCACCCTGAACTCCGGTGCGGCCATGCCGGTCAGCACGGCATCGGGAGTTCACAGAATCGAGAGCGGTCAGTCGCTCACCATCCCCACTCGCCGGCCGGACCTGGCACCGACCACCGACGCCGTGCGCTGCGGGAGCGCCGCTGCCACCTCATCGAGGCCGGGAGCTTCTGCGCTCGCCGCGGTCGACGGCAGCCCGGCGACGGACTGGCAGGCAGGCACAACTCCGGCAACGCTGACCGCCCCGGCGACTCACGGCCCTCGGTCCGTGAGCACGGTGACCCTGGAGTGGGGCCAGTCATGGCCAGCGGAACCAGGACCGAACCAGCTCACGCCGCCGGGTCCGGTGACCACCCTGAGGGCAAGCAGCTATGACCTCGCTGTCTCCCGGGATGGCCGCAGCTGGAGCACCGTGGCTCGGGTGAGCGGGCGCACGACCGGCACCATCGATGTCGTGCACTTTCCGCCGACCCAGGTCCGATTCGTCTCTCTCCGGATCACCGCGTCGACCGACGCGCAGCCACCCCTGCTCGACGAACTGATCGCCAACTGACGGGGTCGGGGACACCCGGACAGGGCCACCGCTCACCACGAGCGTGCCCCATTCAGTCGCCGTGGAACGGGTCCGGAGGCAACAGGCGCGTCCTTTGTGGGCCGACTCTGGAGCGGTGTGAACGGCGGTGACGCTCCGGACGATCTGCGCCATTGGGTACATCCAGGCGTCGGAACGCCGGACGATGGAATTGCCCGAGGGGACTGCATCCTGCGACCATGCGGCGCAGGGGACCACGGGATCGTCACTAGGTTACTGATCACGGAACGAGCGCTCGGAGGCCTCTCATGTCGAAGGGTGGCGGTGATACAGGACCGGCACACTCACAGTGGGGTCGTTCGTCTCCATCCGGCGACGCCATGATGAACGAGGCCGCCGCTCTGAGTCCGGTCAGCCGCCACCGATGGGCAACGCTCTCGGTCCTCTGCGTGACGTTGCTTCTGATCAGTGTGGACAACACCATCCTCAACGTTGCCCTCCCCTCGATCGTCCGGAGCCTCGGTGCCAGCTCCAGCCAGTTGCAGTGGATCGTCGACGCCTATGCAGTGCTCTTCGCCGGACTGTTGCTGTCACTCGGCGCCCTCGGGGACAGGGTCGGGCGGAAGTGGATCTTCATGGCCGGACTGGCGGTCTTCGCCGGTGGGTCAGCGCTCGCCGCGTGGTCCGGAAGCCCGGATCGCCTGACGCTGGCTCGGGCGGTCATGGGGGTTGGCGCGGCGGCGCTGATGCCGTGCACGCTGTCGATCCTCACCAATGTGTTCACCGCGGAGAAGGACCGTGCTCGGGCCATCGGGATCTGGTCCGGGACGACGGGGCTGGGAGTGGCACTCGGGCCGATCCTGGGTGGCTTCCTGCTGGCCCACTTCTGGTGGGGCTCGGTCTTCCTCATCAACGTGCCGGTGGCCATCCTGGGGCTGATCGCTGCGACCTGGCTGGTGCCCAACTCACGGAATCCGAGGACGACGCGACCCGATCCGGTGGGTGCCATCCTCTCCATGCTCGGGCTCGGACTCCTGCTGTGGGGCATCATCGAAGCCCCGGGTCGTGGCTGGACCTCGCTGCCGATCATGGCCGCCCTGGTCGCCTCCGTCGTGGCCATCGCGTCGTTCGTGATCTGGGAACGTCATGTGGACCATCCGATGCTGCCCCTGCGGTTCTTCGCCAACCGTCGCTACAGCGCCGCCATCGCTGCCCTGGCCCTCGTGCTGTTCGCCTTGATCGGGATGTTCTTCCTCATGACCCAGTACCTGCAGTTCGCCCTGGGCTACAGCCCGCTCGAAGCGGGGATCCGAATCACACCGGTTGCCGTGGCCCTGCTTGTCGTCGCGCCGCTGTCGGTGATGGTGGCCCGGCGGATCGGGTCCAAAGTGGTCGTGTCCTCCGGCATGGCGCTGATCGCAATCGGTCTGGGCATACTTTCAACAACCACCGTGCACGGCACGTATCGCGACTGCGTCATCCCGTTCATCCTGCTCGGCATCGGGGTGGCCCTGGCCCTCGCACCCTGCACCGAGTCGGTGATGGGATCGCTGCCCATCGAGGAAGCCGGGGTTGGATCGGCCACCAACGATGCGTCCATGCAGGTCGGCGGAGCCCTGGGCGTAGGCGTGCTCGGGACCGCCCTCAACCTGCGTTACCAGCATCTGATGGCACCGCTGGTCTCCCATGCCCATGTCCCGGCCAACGTCCAGGCAGTGATCGAGGGCTCACTTGGCGGAGCTCTGGCCGTCGCTCAGCGGGCGCCAGCCAAGCTCGGCGTCCTGCTCGCCGGGGTGGCCCGTCACGCGTTCGTCTCCGGCATGGACCTGGCACTGGTGATCGCCGCCTCGGTGGTGGGGGTGGCAACCATCGTCGTGCTGGTGCTGCTCCCCAACCGGGGGACCGCTCCGTCCAGTCCGGAGCTTCCCGATGCATCCGCAGTGACTTCGCCATCGGAGACCCTGATCACCGAGCCCTGATTGGACGTGCCGCCGACGCACACCAGCGGGTGTGCGACCACCAGGTCCGAATGGACCGTGGGACGGCTGATCCGCAAGAGGCACACCGGTTGCCCTCCCATGGCAAGCTGCAGGGCGCGATATCGGTCAGACGGTGTGAGAGGAAGCTGATGGTCCATCCCGAGCTGGGACTTCGAAGTCGAACCAGGCAGGAGCTCGCCGTTCTCGTACCCGAGTACCTGCTCGCCGGCCACCTGATCGACCGAGCAGGCATGCCCCATCTGATCGGCGCTCTGGGCAGGGACACCATGCGCGACATCGCCATCGACGAATGGAGAGGTGCCAGCCCTGTCTATACGAAGCGCATGCAGCGGGCGCTCGGATTCGAGGGGGATTCGGTGGAGACCATCTTCAAGGGACTCCAGATCGACATCGGGGCACCACCGCAGTTCATGGACTTCCGGTACCGCCTGATCGACCACGACCATGGCGAGTTCTGGCTGGACCACTGTGGTGCACTGATGGACGTCGAGCCGATGGGCCCCGAGTACGTGGTGGCCATGTGCCATGACATCGAGGATCCGACGTTCGACGCCACGGCCACGGCGACCAATGCCCGAGCACAGGTTCGTCCGATCCATCGACCCCCACGGGTCCCGGCGGATCAGGTGCCGCACTGCCACTGGACGGTGACGATCGCCGACGACCACGATCCGTTGCCCGTCCCACCCGAGACCGAGGCCATGGCCGCCACCCACGCTGCCTCGGTGGAGCTGGCGCCGATCGACCCCGACGAGGACGGTCGCCACGACTACGCCGGACCCCTTCTCGCCGACCTCCAGTTCTCCGAGTGGTCCCGGTCGGCGCTTCTGCGCATCGCCGAAGAGGTCTGCCTCCAAGGGCACCTCCTGGCGCTCTCGTTCGCCGCTGCCACGCGATCCAGGGTGGAGAGTGATGAGGCGGCGATGGGATTCTCCCGAAAGCAGTTCACGGGGATCGCCGGGCTCGCTGCCGAGCGGATCCGTCTCGCTCTGGGGTTCGGTCGAGGTCTCGACGATGTGGCACAGGTGCTTGCGCTCCACCCGGCTCTGTTGCCATACGCCTATGTCGGGTCCGACGTGGATCTCTCCGACAGGCTGATCGTCCGGCTCGGCCATGAGACCGGTGCCGTGTCCGACGGGGCGTGGCCGGCGATGCTCGATGCCGACCATCTCGATCCGCTGCATGCCATCGTCAGGGCCGTCGACGGACGGTTCCGCTGCGAGGCCATCGCTGACGATCGTGACGGTCTCACCGTCGAAGTGGTGATGGACGGCAACGAGGCACCCCTGGCCGACGAGGTTGTCCTGACACAGTTCAGCACCGGCACCGAATTCGTCTTCGAGAACCGTGGGACCCCGGTCGAGATCCGTCGAGGCTGAACGGGTCTGCGGTTGGTCGCCGTGACCGGTGGAGCCGCTCGACCACCGAAGCTAGGCAACCGGCCACGTCGGAGATCCGGGCATCGAGTCGGCGAAGGAGATGCACCCGTTCGAGCGCAGTGCCGTCAGCTTCTGACAGCTGGGCGCCCGTCATCGTGCGTGGGCAGGCACCTCGGGTTTGCCGGCAGAACGCCTCAAGAGTCGATCCACGTCCTCCGCGTCGAGTGGCCGTGAGAAGAGGAACCCCTGCCCGGTGTCGACCTTCTCGACCTCGAGCCTCTGCCGCTGATCGTCGCTCTCGATACCTTCGGCGATTGTCTCGAGACCGAGGACCTTGCCCAGTTGGACCAGGGTGTGGACGAGGGCAGCGGACTCGGAGGAGTCTCCGATCGCCGTGACGAAGGACCGGTCGATCTTCAGCACATCGATCGGGAACTGACGCAGGTAGGCGATCGACGAGTAGCCGGTGCCGAAGTCGTCGATGGCAATTCGCACTCCGAGTCCCTTGAGGAGCTCGAGTCGGCTGACGGTTGTCCCGACATCGCTCATCAGGGTGGTTTCGGTGAGTTCCAGGATCAACGAGTCGGGGTCGAATCCGCTCGTCGACAAGGCGCTGTTGACATCATCGATGATCCGGTCCCGCTCGAGTTGTCTGGCCGAGACGTTGACAGAAACCGTGAATCGATAGCCTTGGCCTTGCCAGATCGCACCCTGTCGGCATGCCTCGTGGAGCACCCAGGCTCCGACCGGGATGATCGTGCCACTGGATTCGAGTGCAGGGATGAACTCCGTGGGCATGACGACGCCCCGTTCCGGATGGCGCCAGCGCAGAAGCGCCTCGACACCGGTGAAGGCTCCCGTGGAGAGATCGACGGTGGGTTGATACCGCAGGAAGAACTGGCCGGCCTCGAGTGCGCCGTGCAAGTCGACCTCCAGGAGTCGATGTTCGTTGACGTCCTCCTGCATCGAAGGGGAGAAGACCACGGCACGCTGCTTGCCGGTGGCCTTCGCCCGGTAGAGGGCGATGTCTGCGTCCCGCAGTAGCTCTTCAGGTTGCGTCCGGGCGCCCTCGGCAATGCCGATACTGGCGGTGATCGACAGCGGAACGTCGCCTCCGGGGATCTGGAACGGGGTCTTCAGGACATCGAGGATCCGATCCGCCACCACCTGTGCGCCGGCTGCCAACGAGGCACCCTCGACCAGAACGACGAACTCGTCACCACCCAGTCGTCCGACCGTGTCGCCCTCACGAAGCGTGCTCGCCAGCCTGGCGCCCACCCCGGCGAGCAGCTCGTCGCCTGCCTGGTGGCCCAACGTGTCGTTGATGTCCTTGAAGTCGTCGAGGTCGAGGAAGAGCGCAGCCACCGGGGTGTGGTCTCGTCGGGACCGCGCCAGCATCTGCTCGATCCGATCCAGGATCAGAGCCCGGTTGGGCAGTCCGGTCAGCGAGTCGTGTAGCGCCTGGTGACGAAGCTGATCAGTACGTTCCTGAACCAGCAGCACGGCGCGCGATCGGCCGGTGCCAAGCACGTAGATCAATGCCCCCAACAACAGGCTGAACGCGATGCCGCTCAGGAGAAGGGCGACGGCGTTCCCATCGGCGAAGATCCGGCCGTCGGCCACCGTGCCGGATACCCGAACCGTCCATCCGTTGTGGAGGTCGACCGTCGTGGACCGCGCCCCGGACGGCACTGAACCTGCCTTGTAGGTGACGTCGATGGCGCCGTTCACGTAGTGGAAGGCGACCGCGGTGTCCGTATGGCCCTTCAGCGCGGTAGCCAGAACGACGCCCGGTAGCACCGAGGTCCCCACCCATCCGACGAACAGGTCACGTCGGTCCTGGACCGTCGCCGGAACCGTGCCCCCCCGGTAGATGGGTGTGCCCACGATCAGGCCGGCCGGCTTCGCCGCCACGTTCGGCTGGTACGAGCCCTTGCCGGAGTCTCGAGCGGCGATGAGCCCCGGGCCCAGATCGGTGTCACAGAGGTCGAAGCCGGCCGGGATGTCCAGACTGCCGGCACGTGCCTGCGACAGGGTGATGAAGCAGTAGTAGGGACGGGCTCCCGGCGGGGTCACCGTGAAGGTTCCACCGGTTCCCGGAGAGAGCGTCGGATCGGCCACGACCCGTGCCTCGAATGCGCTCAACTGGGATGCCGGGACCGGTACCACTTCGGCGAGACCCTGGAGCTCAGGGTAGCGCTCGAACGCGCGGACCGAGCTCGTCCACTGCTGGAACTGGGCCTGGGTGGCGCCCGGATTGCCGACGACGAACCCGGCGGCACTCACGGCGAGGTCCTGCTCATGCTGGATCGTCACGTTCAGTGTGGACGCGATCCCCGCCGCCGAGGTCACGAACTCCTGGTGAGAGCGCTGGCTGTTGGCCCGAGACACCGTCCTGGCCCCGAGGACCGAGGCGAGACTACCGAAGACGACCACCAGCGCCGCCACCGCCAACCAGACGGTGCGTCGACCGTTCACCGGTCCCAGCCCCTCCGCATCGGCGCCTGCTCGGCACTCTGCGGGGACAAGTGGTGGACGTGTTGGGCCGCATCAGG
>JADGOG010000031.1 GCA_017883065.1 Acidimicrobiales bacterium
CCTCCTGTTCTTCGGGGGGTCTGAGCGATTCACAGGTGGCACTACGGTCGGCCCCAGTGGGCTCACCAGCGGGTTTCGTACCGTGGTGAGCGAAGGAGGCAAGCAGAACCCCCGATCCGCTGCTTGACGCATATGACCTGGTTAATCATCATGGTGCCGCTCATGCTGGTGGCCGTCGCCATTGCCACCGTCCCCGTTCTCTACCACTCGGTGCGCGAGCACAACCTGATCAACTACGGCTCGTCCACCAAGCCCAAGCCGATCAGGCCCGAGTACACCACCCGTTCGGTGGAAGTGACCGAGCGCCACAAGGTGGCCGCCTGACCCCGAGGGAACGACCGTCCCCTCCGGTCGCTCCCTCCTCACCGTGACCCCCGTCACGCCGACACCGGCCGCCTTCGGGCGGCTGGTGTCGCGCCCGGACCGATGTGGCCCCCGGTGGGCCCTGCCTGATTGGTTCCGCCCGGGTGACCTTGTTCCGTGGGCCCTCTCGGGGTGCCCTCCTGGGGTGCCCTCCTGGTCTCCCTGGCCCACTCGTTTCGCCAGAAACATGCGATCGGTATGTCGCTCCAGTCGTGACTTCGCCGACCATTCGAATGTTCCGAACGAAGCAGGTGTGCCCGTGCTCTCAAGGCACGGCGCCGGCGAACGGATCGGGTCAGGTCAGGTCAGGTCAGGTCAGGTCAGGTCAGGAGGTCATCCCACCCAAGCCCACCAGGCCTCGGGCCAACTCGATCTCGCCCATGTGGCGCAGACCGTGCTGATAGATCCAGCACTCAGTGGCGTCCAACAGCGTCACTCCGTCCGGACCGGCCACCCGGGCGCTGTAGGTGCTCGCGATCTGGGGCGGCAAGGGGCGGGCGATGATCACCCGGCTGAGCTCGGCCGGGTCGAGGTCGTCCAGCCACGCTTCGGTGCGGGCGAACACCAGACCCATGTACTCCTGGAAGGCGTCGTAGTCTCCGATGCGCTGGTGGACCATCTCGGCGACGGTCCGGTGCTTGCCGTGATCGGGGATGGCCGGATGGACCTTCTCCTCCCAGCTGGTGTCCCAGATCGGCGGCTCCCCGGTCATCAACATGAACGAGGCGTCGATCATGTTGACAATGTGGAACAGGCTGAAGGCGATCGGGAGCACGCCTTCACGCTCGAAGTGGTTGACCTGGTCGAGGTCCATGGTGGCTACCGCGTCGTAGTAGAGCGAGTGGAGGGCCCGCATCCGTCGCTGCAGCGAGTCCAGCACCAGTCCGTCAGCCATGGTTCCTCCCCGGGGACCCGAACCGTGCTTGCCGTCGGATCGGGTCCGACCTCCGGCGATCGACCCACGGTAAACACTTGGCAGTCCGACTGTCAACGGTTACCCTTCGCAGCACCGTGATCATCCTCGAGCTCGACCGGCAGGACCTGCGCCGCACACGTGTGATCGACCCTCCGTCGACGCCGCTGGCCCAGGGTGAGGCGCGACTGGCGGTCGACACCTTCGGGCTGACCTCCAACAACATCACCTATGCGGTCTTCGGCGACGCCATGAACTACTGGGGCTTCTTTCCGGGGGAGGACGAGGACGGCACCCACTGGGGCCGCATCCCGGTCTGGGGCTTCGCCGACGTGGTCGAGTCGACCGTGGCCGGCGTGACCGAGGGGGCACGGCTGTACGGCTACTTTCCGCTGGCCAGCGAGCTGGTGGTGGAGCCCGGGCGCATCGACGACACCGGATTCAGCGACATGGTCCCCCATCGACAAGCACTCCCGAGCGTCTACAACCGGTACTCGTTCGTCGACCACGACCCGGTCTACCGCCAGGACCGCGAAGCCCAGCAGATGCTCCTGTGGCCGCTCTTCGTCACCTCGTTCGTGGTCGACGACTTCCTCGGAGACCATGGGATGTTCGACGCCTCCACCGTGATCCTCTCCAGCGCCTCGGCCAAGACCGCCATCGGGAGCGCCTTCCTGCTGGCCGCCCGCCCGGGCATCGAGGTGGTCGGCCTCACGTCGCCGTCCAACCTCGAGTTCACCTCGGGCCTCGACTGCTACGACCGCGTGGTCGCCTACGACCAGGTGGAGGCGCTGCCGGACGCAGACGCCTGTTACGTCGACGTCGCCGGGCGCCGGGACGTGACGGCCGCCGTGCATGCCCACCTGGGGGATCGCTTGCGATACAGCATGGTGGTCGGCGACACCCACTGGGATCACCATCCCGATGAGTCGACGCCGCTGGTCGGCCCTACGCCCATCTTCCTCTTCGCACCGGACCAGATCACCAAGCGTCGGCGGGACTGGGGTCGTGACGGGTTCGAGGAGAAGGTGGCCGACGCGTGGAGCCGGTTCGTGCCCTGGACCGACACCTGGCTCACCGTACGCGCGGTGGTCGGCATCGACAGGGTCGAGGCGGTCTACCGCGACCTGCTCGAGGGTCGGATCGATCCCCGTGCCGGTGATGTCTGCACGCTGCATCGAGCCGGTGGAGCGTGACGGGACGTGACGGGGTGCCGCTTCTCCCGAGCCACCGGTCAGCGGCCGGTAGCCTCGAGGGGACCATGGTCACCTCCACCGAAGCACCCGACGACATGTCAACCCGAGACGTCGACGTCGTGAGCGAGGACGACACCCACGAAGTCACCGACGGACGCCTGCTGCGCCGGAAGCGCAACAGGGAAGCGGTGGTCGACGCCCTGCTCGAGCTCTACCGCACCGGCAACCTGCGCCCCAGCACCGAGGAGATCGCCGCCCGCTCCGGGCTTTCCCCCCGCTCGCTCTTCCGCTACTTCGACGATGTGGACGACCTCACCCGGACCGCCATCGCCCGGGTCGAGCACCAGGCGCTGACCCTGGTCCCCATCGACACCAACCCCGACGCCGACCTGGTGGTGAAGGCGAAGGCCGTGGCCGACCAACGGTTCCGCCTGTTCGACGTGGTGGGTCACGCTGCCGCGGTATCGCGTCTGCGGTCGCCCTTCCAGCCCATCCTGGCTGCCGAGCTGGCCCGAAACCGCGCCTTCCTCCGCAAGCAGATCGGGTCGCTCTTCGCCCCTGAACTGGCCGCACTGGGCACCGCACGGGCCGATACGGCCCTGGCCGCGGCCGACGTACTGTGCTCATTCGAGTCCTACGTGCTGTTGGTCCAGGACCAGAAGCTGCGCCCGGCCGACGCCAAGGCGGCGATGGTCGACGGGTTGACTGCGCTGTTCGCCCCTCGCCGTTGAACCGGAGCGTGATGAGAACCGGTGTGGTGGGGTGCCGCCTGATCGTCCACCATGGCTGACGGGCCGGACGGATACTGGCCGGGCCCGTGGTCGTGCGAGGACGGCGGACCCGAGCGCCGGCAGGTTGCCCTCGACACCGCCGGTCTGCACGTCACCGGGACCGATGCCGTCGAGGTCCACTGGCGCCTGGCGCCGGCCGCCACCATGGTGGTGACGCGGGACGCCGGGGAGCTCTTCCTCCTCCGGCACACCGCCGGGGACGACGCCGTCTCCTTCGTGGAGCGCATCGACCCGGTCACCCTCGAGCCACTTCTCCGCTCGCCGGACCTGGTGGGCGGGCCCACCTGGCCGGGCAGCATCGCCGTCCACGCCAACGGATCGATCTACGTGGTGTTCGGCAACCACGTCCACCGGCTCGACACCGAGCTGTCGGTGCTGGCCTCTACCGAGCTCCCCCGCCTGCGCCCCTACAACGGGTTCGTGATCATGCCCGACGGCCACCTGGTGACCAAGGACTTCGCCGGCTCGCGCCCTGGGCTGCCGGTCGCCGCCGAAGACCGCGAAGCGTGCGAGCTGGTCGCCCTCGAGCCCGAGGGGCTGTCCATCGTCGACCGCTGCTCCCTGGCCGAACCGTCGATCGCCCGGCTGACCGCCAGCGGCGACGACATCTTCGTGGTGGGCGACGCCAGCCTGCTCCGCATCAGATGGGACGGCCGGTTCCGTCCCGACCGTGGCTTCGACGCCCGCTACCGGACCATCGAGGGCCAGACCTACGGTTGGGACTGCGTGATCGCCCTGGGGGCGGCCTGGTTCCTCGACGACGGCGACGGGAGCGAGGGATACACCGGGACCCTGCGTGGCCACGGGCTCTCCACCGCACCGCTGCACCTGGTCCGGGTGGACCTCGAGTCCGGTGCGGTGACCACCGCCGAGGTGTCCGCCCTGCCCGGAGGCCTCATCGCCAATCCCCCGGTGATCGACGCCACCCGCGCCATCGCCGTGGGCTACGACAGCGGCAACGGGGTCATGCAGGCCTTCGACATCGCCCCCGACGGCGCCCTCTCGCCGCGTTGGCGTCGGGCCCAGGACCACGGCGGCCACCTGATCCTCTATCCCGGGACGGGTGAACTGGTCACCGGTGACTTCGACGCCGAGCGGGGTGCCGACCAGGTGGTGATCCTCGACGTGGAGACGGGCGACGAGGTCGTGCGGGCCGACACCGGCAGTCCGATCCAGTCGGTGCTCTTTCCGGCGGCCGGCTCCGACCGGACCTTCTATCTGTGCACGTTCACCACGGTGACCCGAGTGTCCGTCCGCTCGACCACCGGCTGAGTCCCGGCCAGAGCCGAGGTCGGCGAGCGGTCAGCCGGCGCGGGTGGGGTGGGCCGCCGCCAGCAGCTTGTCGTCGTCGGCCAACAGGGCCTTGGCCAGCTCGCGGACCATGTCCACCACCTCGGGATGGTCCTCGGGATCCCAACCCTCCAGCACCTCGGTCAACGACTGGCGCCGGGCGATGGTGAGCTTCTCGATGGCCTCGCCCCCCACCGGGGTCACCACGAGGGAGTGAGTGCCGTCACGCTCCACCCGGTCGACCATCCCGGCGCTCACCAGTGCGTCCATGCCCTCCCGCAGGTGATCGGGCTCCACCTTCAGCCGGGCGCCCAGCTCCTCGATGGTCGAGTCCGGCCGGTCGGCCAGTCGGTAGAGGAGCCAGACCGCCCGCGGCTGCAGGTCCAACCCGGCCCGGGTCGAGAGCATCCCGTAGAGCTCGCCGCGGTTCTCGCGCCTGGCCGCCCGCTCGAGCAGGAGCTTGACCTCGTCGAGCGAGGAGCGAGGGGCGGGAATGCCCAGGTTCTCGGCCGGTTCGGAGGTGCGGATGGACTTGCGCAAGGCGAGCTCAGGCAGCGTCCAGCTCAACAGGAAGGCCACGAAGGCAATGGGAACGCCGATCAGGAACATGGTCTGGACGGTGTGGGCGATGCCCTGGATCACCCCGGCCTGCACGCCGGCGGGCAGTTGGTGGATGGCAGCCGGGTTGTCGGCACCGAGGTTGAACCCGGGCGGCGCCTTGGTCAGGTGCAGCGCGTGGAGCACGTTGGTGAGCACCAGGTTGGCGAAGATGGCGCCGAACACGGCGGTGCCGAACGACCCTCCGATCATCCGGAAGAAGGTGACCCCCGAGGTGGCCGTACCCAGCTCCTCGTAGGGGACGGCATTCTGGACGGCCACCGTCAGGACCTGCAGGATCAAGCCGAGGCCGAGGCCGAAGACCGCCATGTAGGCGGCCATCGTCCAGGCGCCGGTGGACACCCCGATCAAGGACATCAGGTACAGCCCGACGGTCATCAGGGCGGTCCCCACCACCGGAAAGACCTTGTAGCGCCCCGACCTGCTGACCAGCAGGCCCGAACCGATGGAGGCGACCAGCAACCCGCCCATCAGGGGGAAGAGGCGCACCCCGGACTGGATGGCGCTGATCCCCTTCACGTCCTGGAAGAAGAGCGGGAGGAATGTCAGCGCGCCGAACATGGCGAAGCCGACCACGAAGCCGATGGCACTTGCCGCGGCGAACACCTTGTTGGCGAAGAGGGGCAGGGGGATCACCGGCTCGACGGCGCGTCGCTCGGCCAGCAGGAACAAGACGGTGAAGACCAGGCCGGCGACGGCCAGGCCGATGATGAAGGGGGATCTCCAGGGATACGAGGTCCCGCCCAGGCTGGTGAAGAGCACCAGTGAGGTGGCGGCCAGTGCGATGAGCGCGGTGCCCAGGTAGTCGATGACCCGGCGGACCCGGCTCAGCGCCCCGGGCAGGGCGACGGCGGTCACCGCCAGGGCGACCAGTCCGATCGGGATGTTGATGTAGAAGATCCATCGCCAGCTGAGGTAGTCGACGAAGACCCCGCCGATGAGCGGCCCGATCACCGAGGTCACCCCGAACATGGCCATGAAGAAGCCCATGTACCGGCCGCGCTCTCGTGGGCTGACCACGTCGCCGACGATGGTCTGGGCACCGATCATCAGGCCGCCGCCGCCCAGTCCCTGCACCGCCCGGAAGGCGATCAGCTCGATCATCGAGTGGCTGAGTCCGGAGAGGGCCGATCCGACCAGGAAGAGCACGATGGCCACCTGGAAGAAGAACTTCCGCCCGTACATGTCGCCCAACTTCCCCCACAGGGGCGTGGACACCGTCGAGGCCAGCAGGTAGGCGGTGACCACCCAGCTGAGGTGGGAGGCCCCGTGCAGATCACCGACGATGGTGGGGAGGGCCGTCGAGACCACGGTCTGGTCGAGGGCGGCCAGAAACATCCCCAGCATCAACGCGCCGATCACGAAGAGGACCCGACGGTGCGACAGCGGCGCCGGTGGCCCGGGCACGACCTCGGGGGTCGCGGTGTCGGTCACCGGCCCACGGTCATCGCTCTGATCTCCCGGTCCCTCATGGCCTCTCCCCTCACGTCCCGCTGCAATGCACCTGTGCGAGACACCTGGTCACCATGTCTGCAGAACGATCTCCCGATGGTAGGGCGGCTGCGCCGACGAGCGTGCCGCCCGATGCCGGACCACCGCCTGCCGCTAACCCCCATCGCCGGCCTTGACGGCGATTCGACACGACCGGTCGGATGCGTGTCACACTTGGCCCTCGCCCAGTCGACAGCAGTGGAGGTTGGATCGTGTTCACCTTAGAGCGGGGTTTCAGGAAGGTTGCGGTGGCCGCCAGCATCGGTGCAGTCACCGTCCTGGCTGCAGCGTGTTCGAGCAGCTCCAGCACGTCGTCCACCACGGCGGCACCGGCCACCACCACCACGTCGGTGGCCCTGCCCACGGCCACCATCCCCACCCAGTCGACCAACGCGGCCATCGCCGCCACCGTCCCCGCCGCGGTGAAGTCCAAGGGCACCATGAACGTGGCCATGGACGCCACCTACGCCCCTGACGAGTTCATCGGTGCCAACGGCTCGACCGTCGTGGGCATGGACGCCGACCTGGCCACCGCCATCACCCAGGTCCTCGGGCTCAAGGTCAAGCTGGTGAACGCCACGTTCGACACCATCATCCCGGGCATCCAGAGCGGAAAGTACGACATGGGCGCCTCGTCGTTCACCGACACCATCGCCCGCCAGAAGGTGGTCGACTTCGTCGACTACTTCACCGCCGGTGAGGGCTTCTACGTGAAGTCCGGCAGTCCGCTGGCCTTCAACGGGCTCACCTCACTGTGCGGCCACTCGGTGGCCGTCGAGTCGGGCACCACCGAGGAGTCGGACGCCAAGGCCCAGGCCAAGAAGTGCACCTCCGGCAAGGTCACCGTGCTCACCTTCGGCAACCAGAGCCAGGCCAACCTGGCCGTCTCCAGTGGCCGTGCCGACGTCGGCTTCGCCGACTCGCAGGTGGCCGGCTACATCGTGGCCACCTCCAACGGGGTGTTCCAGAACAGCGGCACCGCCTTCGCCGTCGCCCCGTACGGACTGGCCCTGCCCAAGGGCAACGGTATGACCGGTCCCGTGCAGGCCGCCGTCAACTTCCTCATCGGGAACGGTGTCTATGGGCAGATCCTGGCCAAGTGGGGTGTCCAGTCAGGTGCGATCACCTCATCGGTCGTCAACGGCGCCACCAGCTAGGCGCCCCGACCGACGCCGAGGGACCGCCTCATGACGGTACCCACCGGCCCATCCACCCCTCCGGAGAGGAAGCCCTCCGGCCCACACAAGACCGTCCCAGTCCGCCACCCCGGCCGTTGGGCAGCCAGCGGGGTCATCCTCGTGCTGGTGGCCATGCTGGTCAACACCCTCTTCTTCTCCGGCGTCGTGCGGGGCGGAGTCGAAGAGGGGCGCTTCCAGTGGCCGATCGTCTGGAAGTACCTGTTCGTCACCCCGGTGCTCAAGGGCATCGTGGTCACTCTCGAGCTCACCGTCGTCGCCATGGTGGTGGGCATCGTCCTCGGCGTGGTGCTGGCGGTGATGCGACTCTCCCCCAACCGACTCCTCTCCGGCTCGGCCTGGATCTACATCTGGTTCTTCCGGGGCACCCCGGTGCTCGTCCAGCTCACCTTCTGGTACGTCGGGATCACCTATCTCTACCCCACGCTGACCCTGGGAATCCCGTTCGGGCCGGCCTTCTACACGGTGAACGCCAACAGTCTGGTCACTACGTTCATCGCCGCCGCCCTCGGACTGAGCCTCAATGAAGGCGCCTACATGGCCGAGATCGTGCGGGCCGGAATCATCTCGGTCGACGAAGGCCAGACCGAGGCCGCCCAGTCCCTGGGCATGAGGAAGTCCCAGACACTGCGCCGGATCGTGATCCCCCAGGCCATGCGCATCATCATCCCGCCCACCGGCAACGAGACCATCTCCATGCTCAAGACCACCTCGTTGGTCATCGTGATCGCCGGAGCCGACCTGTTCGCCGCCACCCAGAACATCTCCAACGCCAACTACCAGATCGTCCCTCTCCTCTTGGTGGCCAGCCTCTGGTACCTGTTCTTCACCTCGGTGCTGACCATCGGGCAGTTCTACGTGGAGCGCCACTATGCCCGGGGCTCGAGCCGCGCCCTGCCCCCCACTCCCCTCCAGCGACTGCGTCAGGACCTGTTCCGTATCCGGCCCCAGCCCGTGCCGGCAGTTGTGGAGCCGACATGGCTACCCGGCCGTGAGCGGGCCCCATGACCGTGCCGATGGTGGAGGCGCTCCAGGTCCGCAAGTCATTCGGGCGGCTCGAGGTGCTCAAGGGCATCGACCTCACCGTCGATCCCGGTGAGGTGCTGTGCCTCATCGGACCCTCCGGCTCGGGGAAGAGCACCTTCCTGCGCTGCATCAACCACCTCGAGAAGATCGACGGGGGCGAACTCTCCGTCGACGGCGAGCTGGTCGGCTACCGGCGCAGTGGCGACAAGCTCTACGAGCTGCGTGACCGCGAGGTGTGCGGCAAGCGGGCGGAGATCGGCATGGTCTTCCAACGGTTCAACCTGTTCCCCCACATGAGCGTGCTGGACAACGTGACCTCCGGTCCGGTGCGGGTGCAGAAGGAGTCGTCCACCACCGCCAACGAGCGGGCCCGCCACCTCCTCGAGCGGGTGGGTCTGGCCGACAAGGTGGCCGCCTACCCCAACCAGCTCTCCGGTGGCCAGCAGCAACGGGTGGCCATCGCCCGGGCCCTGGCCATGTCGCCCAAGCTGATGCTCTTCGACGAGCCCACCTCGGCCCTCGACCCCGAGCTGGTCGGCGAGGTGTTGGACGTGATGCGCGGCCTGGCCGAGGACGGGATGACCATGATCGTGGTCACCCACGAGATGGGGTTCGCCCGTGAGGTCGGGGACACCATGGTCTTCATGGACGGCGGTGTGGTGGTGGAGAGCGGGGACCCCAAGGTGGTGCTCACCTCGCCCCAGCACGAGCGCACCCGGGCGTTCCTGTCCAAGGTGCTCTGAGCGCGCCGGGCGGGCGGATCCGCCGGCCGTCGGGTGATCAGGCCGGGACCGCCCACTCCGGACTCGAATTCACGGGACGACAGCAGGGTACGGCGTCCCCTCCATCGAGGTTCAGCTGCGGTTCAGACCCGGGCCGGCATCCAGCCGGATCAGCTCCACCAGCCGTCCGAGGTCCGAGCGGTCGATGCGCTCGGCGGCCCGCGGGGAGGCGCGCCCCAGCCGTGAACCGAGTGGCAGGGCGTCGACCAGGCCGCGTCCGACCCAGCTCCGGATCAGGCGGAGCTCGGTGGCACGGGCCAACGCCCGTTCGTCGATGGTGCCACCTCTCGAGACCAGGGCGGCATTGGTCAGCCGGCGCACTTCGGTCCGATCGACGGCAATCCCTGAGGCATTGAGCCGGCGCACCAGATAGGAGCCGGTGTTGTACCAGTCACAGCAGCCGTGGACCACCGCGGCCACCTGACCCACTGCCCCGTCGATGGCCACCGCCAGCACCGGTCCGCCTTCGAGGGTGGAGGCGGCGGCGGCCCCGACCAGGGCCAGCTGCAGCGCTCCCATCGCCGCTCCGATCGACTTGCTCTGCCGGGAGGCCAGCAGCTCCACTCCCTCGGTGTCGTAGAGCACCGCGGGATGGTCGACCACCTGTCCCGACATCCAGTCGAGCAGCCGGGGAGGAGCCGCACGAACCTGGGCCCGGACCCGGCGCACCCGGCCGGGGCCACCGGTGAACGCCTCTCGACCCACACGGCCGAACACCGCCTCGAGCTCGGCGGCCGCCTCGGGTGGGAGCCCCTCGGGGCGGAGGAGCGAACGGATGCCGCCGGTGAACGCGGCCCGGGCCCGGGCCAGTCGCGACCCGGCCGCGTCGGGGACGCCGGCGTCAGACGATCCGGTCCGCTGGTCCGGCACGGCTTCGGACATCCCCCGAGTCTGCAGACAGTCGGGTGGGTGCGCAAGACATGATGGCCGGTCTGTCAAGAAACTTCTTGACTTCCCAGCTCAACAAGGCAAAATGCCTGCAAGGCAACATCGGGACGGTTCGATCATCGAGCCGGGAACGGGAGAGCGCGTGGATCAGGACCAGGGCCTCAGCGGACCGACCGGGAGCCAGACCGCTCCTGTCGGCGCCACCGCCTACAGCGGCTCGGATATTCCGGCCGGGATGGACAGCGACACCGTCCGGCTCCACCAGTTGGGTTACGCCCAGGAGCTCAGGCGAGGCATGGGCTCGTTCTCCAACTTCGCCGTCTCCTTCTCGATCATCTCCATCCTCACCGGTGGCATCACCACCTACTACCTGGGCATGGATGCCGGAGGGCCGCTGGTCATCACCATCGGGTGGTTCATCGTCGGTGCGTTGGTCCTGATGGTGGGCATGGGGATGGCGGAGATCTGCTCGGCCTACCCCACCGCCGGAGGCCTCTACTACTGGTCGGCCAAGCTGGCCACCAAGAACAAAGCGGCCTGGTCCTGGACCTGTGGCTGGTTCAACCTGGTGGGACAGGTGGCCATCACCGCCTCGATCGACTACGGCATGGCCGTCTACGTGTCCTTCATCGTCTCCCTCTACGTGTCGAGCTTCCACTCCAACGTGCACTGGATACTCGTCTTCTACGGCGTGATCCTGGCCCTGCACGGGCTCCTCAACACGTTCCGGGTGAAGTTGGTCAGCCTCCTGGCCGACGTGAGCGTGTGGTGGCACCTGATCGGCACGGTGATCATCGTGGGTGCGCTGTTCATCATCCCCAGTCACCACCAGAGCCTGAGCTTCCTCTTCCACTCGGAGAACCTGACCGGGTGGACCGGGCCGTTCGCCGGGTTCTACGCCTTCGCCATCGGACTACTGCTGGCCCAGTACACCCTCACCGGCTACGACGCCTCGGCCCACATGACCGAGGAGACCCACCAGGCGGCGGTGGAGGCACCCAAGTCGATCGTGCGGGCCATCTACGTGTCGATCATCGCCGCCTTCGTCCTCAACGTGGCCATGACCCTGGCCATCCAGGGCGGCGCGAAGGACTACTCGGCGCTGGCCCTCAACGGGAACATCGCCGGAGGCCAGCTCTTCGTGGATGCCATCAGCGGGGCCGGGGGCAAGCTCCTGGTGATCATCGCCACCGTGGCCATGTTCTTCTGCGGCCTGGCCTCCGTCACCGCCAACTCGAGAATGATCTACGCCTTCTCCCGGGACGGTGCGGTCCCCGGCCACAAGCTCTGGCACCGGCTGCACCCGTCGTCCCGCACCCCGGTCAACGCCGTGTGGCTGGCCGTGGTGGTGGCCTTCATCCTGGGGCTCCCTTCGCTCTATCAACGGGGCGGCTACTCGGTGGCCTTCTTCGCCATCGTCTCCATCGGGACGGTCGGCCTCTACGTGGCCTATGGCATCCCCATCTTTCTGCGACTGCGCGCCGGCTCCTCCTTCGTGCCGGGACCCTGGAGCCTGGGCAAGTGGGGCAAGCCGGTCGGATGGATCGCGGTGATCTGGGTGTTGATCATCACCCTCTTGTTCTTCGCCCCCGCCTTCTACCCGTGGGACACGGCCGCCGACTTCAACTGGGCGGGCCCGCTGTTCGTGGCGGTGATGGCCGCGGTGTACCTCTGGTGGAAGGTGTCCGCCCACAAGTGGTTCACCGGGCCGAGGGTCCAGGGAACCGAGGCCGAGCTCGAAGAGGTGGAGGAGGAGTACGCCGAGGGCATCGTCCCCCCGGAGTGATCGGGCCTACCATCGTGTGACACCCGCAGCCCGGTCCGACCGTCGGGCCGCCGTTGCGGGAGCACGACCAGGGGGAAGAGGGCATGGCACTGGACATCGGGCGGAGGCGGCTGGAGCGGGAGGTCCGGTCCGCCCGCCGGCAGGGTCGGCCCACCCCGGTGGTGGCCATCGTCGGGGGCGGCCTCTCCGGCCTGGCCACCGCCATGCAGCTGGTGCGGTCCGGTGTGCGTTCGTTCACCGTCATCGAGCAGTCCGAGGGAGTGGGCGGCACCTGGCGGGACAACACCTATCCGGGCAGCGCCTGCGACGTGCCCTCTCACCTCTACTCCTTCTCGTTCTTCCCCAAGTCGGACTGGACCCGCCGGTTCGCCGAGCAGCCGGAGATCCTCTCCTACGCCGAGCAGTGCGTGGAGGAGTTCCGCCTCGAACCCCACCTGCGCCTGGGCACCACCGTCGAGGGCGCCACCTTCGACGAGGACGACGGACGGTGGCACCTCACCCTCCTCGCACCCGAAGGGCCCGACGAACTGGTGGCCGACACGGTGATCTTTGCGTGTGGCCAGCTGAACCGTCCCTACGTGCCTTCCCTCGACGGCCTCGAGGGGTTCGCCGGGCCCCGCTGGCACTCGGCCCAGTGGGACCACAGCGTCGACCTGGCCGGCACGCGGGTCGGCGTGGTGGGCAGCGGGGCCAGCGCCATCCAGTTCGTGCCCCGCGTGGCTGCGGAGGCGGGCGAAGTCACCATCTACCAGCGCAGTCCCAACTACGTGGGACCGAAAAAGGACCGTGCCTACCGGGACAGGACCCGGACACTCTTCGAGCGGTCCACGGTGGTGGCTCTCGCCTACCGGTGGTGGATCTACTGGACCCTCGAGATGCGCTGGCTCTGGTTCCGCAAGGACAGCTGGGCCGGGAGGAAGCTCGGGGAGATGTTCGCCAAGGGCATCCGGGCCGACGTGGTCTCGGCGCGGCTCCCCGAGGCCACAGTGGTGCCCGACTACCCGGTCGGCTGCAAGCGGGTCCTCATCTCCAACGACTGGTACCCGGCCCTCATGCGGCCGACGGTGACCGTCACCGATGTCCCCATCGACCATCTGGAGCCGGATGCGGTGATCACCGCCGACGGCGAGCGGCACCCGACCGACGTCCTCATCTTCGGGACCGGCTTCTCCACCACCGACTTCCTGGCCCATGTTCCGGTCACCGGCGAGAACGGCGCCACGCTGGCCGAAGCGTGGAAGGACGGGGCCCGCGCCTACCTCGGCACCGCGGTCCCCGGCTTCCCCAACTGCTACCTGCTCTATGGGCCCAACACCAACCTGGGACACAACTCGATCCTCTTCATGGTGGAGCGCCAGCTCAACCTGATCCTCCAGGCCATGGCCCTCCAGGCCCGGGATCTCCCGGCCCCGGCGGAGGAGGCCCACCCACCACGGGTCGAAGTGGCCGAGGAGGCCTACCGCCGCGAAGACGAGCGGACCCAACGGCTGATGGCCGGCACCGCCTGGGTGGCCAGCTGCCACAGCTGGTACAAGGTCGCCTCGGGGCGGGTGACCAACAACTGGCCGACCTGGACGGTCCGCTACTGGTACGACACCCTGCGGCTCAAGCCCGGGGACCTGGGCGCTTCCCGGCCCGGCCAACACTCGTCTGCCACCAGATCGCCGGACGCCCTTGCTACCGTCTCTGACCATGGCTCGTCGCGGCCCAAGAGGGCCTGAGCCCGAACCCATCTCCGATTCCTCCTCCGACCCTCGACCCCCGGCGGCCGGCAGGTCGCACCGCGCCCGACGGAGCAGCGCTCCGGCACCTCGCCACGTGCCGCCCCCCACCTGCACCTTCGACGAGTCCGGACTGATCACCCTGGGCGACGAGATGGGCCGGGTCCCCGGTCACCGTCGACCCGGTGGCCGGTACCGCAAGACCCGCTGGGCCCTCGGCACCGTCGCCGTCGTCCTGGTGGTGCTCGTGGGTGGGACCGCCGGCTACGCCTGGTACCTCAACCACGAGATCCACCGCATCGACGTGCGCGGCCTGCGGGACGTTCCGACCAGTGGCGCCGACGCCGGCACCGAGAACATCCTGATGGTCGGCTCCACCGACCGGTGCGCCCTCAAGGTCCAGAACGCCGCCTACGGCCTGTGCAGCCAGGGGGTCAACGGCGTCAACAGCGACGTGGTCATGATCCTCCACCTCGACCCCACCAAGCACTCGGTCTCCATCCTCTCCATCCCGCGCGACCTCTTCGTGCCCAACGCCCGCACCTCCGGCGCCAACAAGATCGATGCCGCCCTCTACCAGGGGCCGAGCCAGTTGGTGACCGCCATCAACGAGAACCTGGGCATTCCCATCCAGCACTACGTCGTGCTCAACTTCGACACCTTCGCCAATGTGGTGAACGCCCTGGGGGGCGTGAAGATGTACTTCCCCGAGCCGGTCTTCGACGCCTACTCGGGCCTCCAGCAGATGGCGCCCGGGTGCGTCGATCTCGACGGGCTCCATGCCCTGCAGGTGGTGCGGGCCCGGCACCTCCAGTACAAGGGTGCCGGGGTGACCAGCCCCTATCCCCACTACTGGCCCTCGGAGAACCTGAGTGACCTGGCCCGGATCCGCCGGGACCACGAGTTCCTCCGAGTGCTGGCCACCGCCGTGGCCAAGCAGGGCCTGTCCAACCCGATCACCGACGAGCGCCTGGTCAGCGGCGTGGCGCCGCAACTCGAGGTGGACCAGCAGTTCTCCACCTCGGACATGGTCAACCTGGTTCTCAACTTCCACTCGGTCAACGTGAACTCCGCGCCCCAGCTCACCCTGCCGGTCCAGGTGGACCAGTTCGGCTCGTACCAGTACAAAGGCGGCTCGTACGGCGACATCGAGTTCCCCTCCATCGCCCAGGACCAGCAGGTCATCAACGAGTTCCTCGGCGTCGGTCCGTCCACCGACACCATGACCGGCAAACCGCTGCCCAGCCCGACCTCGGTGACCGTGTCGGTGCTCAACGGGACCGGCACCTACAACCAGGCCACCGACACCTCCACCTCGCTGGGCGCCCTCGGATTCCACATGGTCGGGGTGGGCGACTCCCCTCCGGTGGGCACCGAGGCAGAGACGGTCGTCTACTACGCCACCAAGTCTCCGGCGGACCAGGCCGCCGCCCAGGCCGTGGCCCACTCCCTCACCGGGGCGGTGATCACCGCGCTCGGCCCGACCACCGACGGTGCCCAGGTGACCGTGGTCACCGGCACCCAGTTCGCCGTCGGTACGCCGGCCCCGACCACCTCCACGACCGGTGCCTCCACTCCCGTCACCGGTGCGACGACCACCTCGACCACCACAGCCTCCCCTTCGACCAGCACGGCATTCCAGCCGCCGACCGCCGCCGTCTCCCCGTTGCAGCCCTGGGACCCGAGATCGTGCACCCCGCAAGGGGGCGAAGGAAGCTGAACTCCCTGGTCACGAGCTGATCACCGTCCGATCGAAACGGAACGGTTGCGTTCTGCTGTCGGCCCCGGTACAGTTTCCTGAACGGAACAGTTCCGTTTCAAGAACCACCGGAGCATCGTCCAGTGAGCAGCGTCGAGACCGAGGAGACCACGGCTAGGGCCCACCGCCCGACCGGGCCACGGGCGCAGGCCCGTGAGCAGGCCATCCTCGACGCCGCCCTCGAACTCCTGATGGAGGTGGGCTACGACCGGTTGAGCATGGACGCTCTGGCCGAACGGGCCCATGCCGGCAAGGCGACCATCTACCGGCACTGGTCGGGCAAGGCCCAGGTGGTGGCCGAGGCGGTCCGCCGGCTCAAAGGCGACCGGATGGAGGGATTTCCCTCCACCGGCTCACTGCGCGGCGACCTGCTGGCCGCCATGACCCAGATGTGCTGCTCGGTGACCGACACCGAGTCGGCCATCCTGGTCGGTGTGCTGTCGGCCATGCGCACCGATCCGGAGTTGGCGGGGTTGGTCCGCACGCAGATGTTCGACGCCAAGAAGGGGGAGTTCAAGGGAGTCATCGAACGAGCCGTCCGTCGGGGGGAGCTGCCGGAAGGCAGTACCGGGGACCTCGTGGAAGAAGTGATTCCCGCTTTGCTCATCACCAGGTTGGTCATTCACGGCCAGCCGATCGGCGACGAGTACGCCACCCACGTGGTGGACGACATCGTCCTGCCGATGCTGCACCAGTAGTCCCCGTCACCCGTCCTCCATCCGACCCCCCGCTCGAGGAGAAGCCCCATGGCCACCGTCGCTGAACTCACCCCGTTGCCGCCACCCGGCGATGCCGGACTCGAACCAGATCCAAAGCGATGGCTGGCCCTCGCCGTCATCGCCGTCGCCCAGCTGATGGTGGTGCTCGACGCTTCAATCGTGAACATCGCCCTCCCTTCGGCCCAACACGCGTTGCACATCTCAGCCGCCAACCGACAGTGGATGGTGACCGCGTACACCCTCTCGTTCGGCAGCCTGCTCCTGCTCGGGGGGCGCATCGCCGACTACACCGGCCGCAAGCGGATGTTCATCATCGGCCTGATCGGGTTCGCCGGCGCCTCGGCCCTCGGCGGGGCAGCGGTCAACGCTCCGATGCTCTTCGGTGCCCGGGCCCTGCAGGGGGCCTTCGGTGCCCTGCTCGCACCGGCAGCACTGTCGCTCATCACGGTCACCTTCACCGAGGTCAAGGAGCGCTCCACCGCCTTCGGCGTGTACGGGGCCATCGCCGGAGGTGGTGCCGCACTCGGCCTGATCCTCGGGGGCGTGCTCACCCAGTACGCCTCATGGCGCTGGTGCCTGTTCGTCAACGTCCCCATCGCAGCCCTCACCGCGGTCGCCGCCCTGCCGGTGGTCCGCGAATCCAAGGCTCACGGCAACACCAGCTACGACATCCCCGGCACCGTGACCGTCACCGCCGGGCTGGTGGCGCTGGTCTACGGGTTCACCAAGGCCGCCTCGGACGGATGGACATCGAGCACGACCCTCGAGTTCCTGGCGGCGGCCGTGGTCCTGTTGATCGCCTTCGTGGTCATCGAGGTCAAGTCGAAGAATCCGCTGCTCCCCCTGCGAGTGATCCTCGAGCGCAACCGGGGCGGCTCCTACCTGAGCTCGTTCATGGTGGGGGCAGGGCTGCTCGGCATGTTCTTGTTCCTCACCTACTACTTCCAAGGCACCCTCGGGTACTCGGCGCTGAAGGCCGGCTTCGCCTTCCTCCCCTTCTCCGTCGGGATCATCATCGCCGCCGGGGTCTCCAGCAAGCTCCTCCCCCGCAGTGGACCCCGACCGTTGATGACGGTGGGCTTCGGTGCCGCCACCGCCGGCATGCTGTGGCTCAGCAGGATCGGACCCGACACCGGGTACCTGGCCCATGTCCTTCCCGCAGAGCTGCTGATCAGCCTCGGAATGGGACTGGCCTTCGTGCCGATGAGCAGCACCGCGCTGTTCGGGGTGGGTGACCACGACGCCGGTGTGGCCAGTGCCTTGGTCAACACCACTCAGCAGGTGGGTGGCTCGTTGGGAACCGCTCTGTTGAACACGGTGGCCGCCACCGCCACCGCCACCTACCTGGTCAGCCGGGCTCCCACTCACGCAACTGTGGCCGCCGCCCAGGTCCATGGGTACACCGTGGGCTTCCTGGTCGGCGGGGTATGTCTCCTCGTCGCCACGCTTTCCGGTGCGTTCATCGTCAAGGCCAGCAAGGATGACCTGCACACCGCATCCGGCGAGGTCCTCCCCTATTGAACCTGCTCTCCTGAGTGGTGAGTCCGGGCGTCGGGGCGTCCCGGTCGGCGACGCTCCCGGCCGGACGCCTGTCCAGCACTCAGCCCATCACGAGCCGATGTGGTCGGCGGGGACGGTGCCCAACCGTCCGGCCTGGTAATCCTCGAAGGCCTGGGCCACTTCCTCACGGGTATTCATGACGAACGGTCCGTAGGCGTAGACCGGCTCGCGGATCGGGCGCCCGCCGAGGACCAGTAGCTCGAGCGCCGGCGTCCGTGAGTCCTGGGTGGCATCGGCGGCCATGGTGAGTGCATCGCCGTCCCCGAAGACAACCAGCTGACCGGTGCGGGCCGTGTGACGGTCGGTGCCGACCGTGCCGTTCCCAGCCAGGACGTAGACGAGGGCATTGAAGTCGGGTCGCCAGGGGATGTCCACCTTGGCCCCGGCCGACAGCGTGGCGTGCACCATGGCCATCGGGGAGTGCGTCGAGCCCGGCCCACTGTGCCCGCCCAGGTCGCCGGCGATCACCCGGAAGAGGGCGCCGCCGTCCGGAGAGCTGAGCAGGGCCACGTTGGACGACCCGATGTCCTGGTAGCGCGGGGCGATCATCTTGTCCGCCCTGGGCAGGTTCACCCACAGCTGGACGCCGTGGAAGAGACCGCCACTGACCACCAGGTCCTCAGGCGGCGCCTCGATGTGCAGGATGCCGCCTCCGGCGGTCATCCACTGGGTGTCCCCGTCGGTGATGAGCCCGCCGCCACCGATCGAGTCCTGGTGCTGGAACGTGCCGTCGATCATGTACGTCACCGTCTCGAACCCGCGGTGCGGATGCCACGGGGTGCCCTTGGGCTCGCCCGGGCCGTACTCGACCTCGCCCATCTGGTCCATGTGGATGAACGGGTCGAGGTACCTGGGGTCCACACCGGCGAAGGCCCTGCGCACCGGGAACCCCTCCCCTTCGAAGCCCGAGGGCGCGTCGGTAACCGACAGGACGGGCCTCGTCGTGCTCGTGGCACGATCCGGCGATTCCACCCGGGGAAGAGCAAGCACGTTCTCAACCGTCACTGCAGGCATGGCCAACCTCCGTTGTCCCGAGCGGGCCGTCGCTTCGCACATCGTTGCCCTGCGACGTTCCCGTGTCCAGGCAATACTAGTTGTGTTCACAACATTCCAGACGGGGCCATTCCCCGCCCGTCAGGCACGTGGAGTGACCGAACTTCAGTCACACCCCGATTGTGCCGAAACTCGCCAGTGAACAGGTACGCTTAGCCTCCAAGGCAAGTCAGGAGATATCACGTGACCCGGCAACGCGGCGGAACCACGCGCCGACGCGACGATGACGAGGGAGAGGCGATCTCTTCGGCTGAGGAAATCGGGCGGCTACTCAAGGACCGTCGACAGGAGCGCGCGCTCGACCTGTCGACGGTACACGACCGGCTCAACCGGCCCATCACCCAGCTCGAGGCACTCGAGAACGGGGATCTGGCCAGCCTCCCCGACCAGGCACTCGCCCTCTCCACCCTTCGCCGGTATGCCGCCCTGCTCGAACTGGACGGTGACGCCCTCGCCCTCCAGATGATTGACGCCTGGTCCGTGCTCCCCGCGGTGTCGAGGGACCTGGCCATGGGCGACACCGGCGCCACCGCCGTGACCAACGTGGTGACCGCGGTGGCCACCGGACCCGATCACCTCCGGGCCTTCACCCAGACCGGCGAGGTGCCCAAGGTCGGTGGCGGTGTCACCGGTTCGCGCGGCGGTTCGGGTGCCTACCGCTACGGGGTGTCGACCGGACCCCCCACCGGGACGTTTCCGGTGGTCCCCCGGCAGGATCTGAAGCAGTCCAAGCGATCGGTGGCCAGAGCTCGGCGCAAGCTGCGGGCCCCGGGCTGGCTGAAGGCGTCGACCTGGATCGTCGGGGGCCTGGTCGTGGTGATCGTTGTCGGATTCGGACTCATCCAGTGGCGATCCAACTGGCTGGTCCAGTCCCACATCATCCGGGTGGTCCAGCCGGGCGGGACACCTCCCTCGTCCCCGAACGCGCCGGGCGGGGGCGGCTCCGGCAAGGCGGTTGTCGTCCCGACCACGTCCTCGGGCCAGAGTTCCGCCTACACGGTGCGCGCCAGCCAATTCACGGTGGTGCTGGCCACGTCGGGCCGGTGCTGGATCCAGGTGACCAGCTCGCAATCGGCGACGCCCCTGGCCAGCGGGGTCCAAGACGGCGGCAAGACCCTTGTGTTTCCCGCCAAGGGCACCATGACCGTGCAGGTGGGCTCCTCGAGCGTGGTGGTCGGGATCAGCGTCCACAAGAAGACCGTCTTCTACAACGCACCACAGGCCGTTCCCTACACGTACACCTTCACCCCGGCGTCCGGCGCCTAGTCGCTCCGGCGGCGGTACCGTCGCCGTCGGGCATTCCCTCGACCCTGGCTACGAATCGGTGGCCGACAGCCCGGGCACGGCCACGCCGGAGCCACCAGCCGCCAGCATCTCGGCATCGAGCTGTGCGTCGTAGCGGGCGCCCTTGCGCTCCTCGAACCGGACCCACTGGATGAAGACCGGGATCAGGGCGAGGAAGGTGAACAGCTCGGCGCCCACCCACAAGATGGCCGCGCCGGAGTGGGTGCTGGCCACCGAGTACATGGACGCCGCCGGTCGGGTGGCGCTGAGCAGTGCCAGGGCCAGGAACGACTCGAGCGGCACGCCGATCAGCAGGCTGGTCAGTCTGACTCCGTGGCTCATCTGCCAGTGAGGGATCGGGTCGATGGCGATGATCGGCCACCAGAACAACGTCGAGGCGAAGAAGAAGGCGATGTTGACCAGGTCCATCACCCACATGTGGGTCATGGCCACGTTGAGCGCCACCGTCAAGAAGAAGGCGAACATCGAGAAGTAGTAGAGGAACCACACCGGCAACGGATGGGTCACCAGACGGAAGGGCCGGGAGTTGAGGATCTTGAGCAGACGCACCTTGGTGCTCCGACTCGAGGTCTGGAGCGCCAGCGTCATCGGCGCGCCCATGGCCAACAGCGGCGGACCGATCACCATCAACAACAGGTGCTGGATCACGTGGGCCTGGAAGTAGTCCATGGTGAACGTGGCCACCGACGACTGCAGCGCCAGGTCGATCGCCACCAACCCGGCGATGAACGAGACGGTCCTCTTCGGGCTCCACCGTCGACCGCGCAGGGAGACGGCCCACTGGGCGCGCAGGTACCAGGCCCCGGTGGCGATCACCGTCACCAGCACCAGCAGGGCGAACGGGGTGAACTCCCACCGGGCGAAGGCATTGGATGCGTTGAAGGCCAGCCTTCCGGCCTCCGGCATTCCGCTCATCCCAGGCACGGCACCAGGTTAGCGATCCCAGTCCCGGACTCCCATTCGCGGCGATCCGGGGCACGAGACGACCCGGTCCGGGGGTCAGGCGGGAATGATCCGCCTGATCTCGCCGGTCTCCACGTCGTAGCGCCACCCTTCCACCGGGATGTCCGAGGGAATCAGGGTGCATGCCCGAACGGCATCGACGTCCCGTCTCAGGGCCCGGTCGGGATCGGGCATGGCCAGGAACTCCCAGTCCTCGGCCTCGTCTCCCCCGCCGGCGACCAGGTCGGACCGGAACTCGTCATCGGTCCGGTTGGCCATGGCGCAGTCGGTGTGCTGCATGACGGCGATCCGTCGGACGCCCAGGTAGTGCGCGGCCAGCACCAGCGACCGCAGGGTGTCAGGGGTGACCCGTCCTCCGGCGTTGCGCACGATCTTGGCGTCACCCGGGCCCAGTCCCAACATGGCCAGCGGCTCGATGCGGCTGTCCATGCAGGTCACCAGGGCGAATTCTTTGGCCGCCCGGGCCGGTATGCCGGCCAGCGAGAAGTCAGCGGCGTAGCGGCGGTTTGCCTCCAGCATGTCGTCGAACATGCGGCGAATCATGACAGACCGGGATCAGGTCGGGCGCACGAATCGGATGTCGAGGCTGCGCAGGTAGGTGTGCAGGCCCGCATCTTGGATCGGGATCAGATGGGCGGGCGCACCCGACTCGTTGACATGGGCGTGCCACATCCCCGGAGGGGTGACGAAGGCGCCACCGGCCTCCCACTCCACCCGCACCGGGTCGACGATGTCTCCTCGCTCGTCGACGTGGGTCCCGAGCAGCGAGTAGCAGCCCGGGGCACAGTCGAGGATCAGGTCGAGGGCGACCGACTGGTGGCGGTGGGGGCGCTGCACCTGGCCGATCGGGAGCAGGCCGAACATGGCCCACAGGACGTGGGTGATGGTGAGGGTCTGCTCCTGGGCGCTGTTGGCCAGCAACACGCTCACCCGGCTCTTCTGGTTGGCGTCGGGCTGGGTGGCAATGGTGGCCAGGTGTGCGTCGGCGTCGGCCCGGGGGAACCGGGTCGGAGCGAACCGGGGCTCGGCGGCCACGACCCCCAGGTACCGGAGCAAGGGTTCGTCATGGACCCAGTAGAGGGAGGTGTCGACGACCGCCCGATGCGACACCGGCCCGCCCGACGGCAGGGTCAGGAAGTCCCCGGTGGCCCAGGTGAGGGTGTGACCGTCGAGGGTGGACGAGCCGTTCCCGTCGATCACGAAGAAGAGCTGCGAGGTGGCGTTCGGCCCGAGAACGACTTCCTCGCCGGCACGGATCCGCACGAAGCTGGCGATCAGCCCAGGGCTGGTGGCCGGCCCGGTGGTGATGCCGAGCGCCTCGGAGAGGTCGAGCGGGACCACGCGGGTCGGTCCCCCGGCGTAGAGGTCGGCGCCGAATCTGGTGATCGGCACCCTGGTGATGTGCCCCGATCCGACCGGATCGGCGGCCACCGAGTACTCGAAGTAGCGGGCGTCCCGGCTCCACTCGCCGTCCTGCCCGCTCTGTTGCCCGCCGTCCTGCTCCCTGTGTTGCTCGCCGCCGGGGGCGGCCGATTGCGTCGCAAGGGTGGCCATGGAAACTCCTTTCATCGGACCACTGCGGTCCACTCCACTGCTCCAATGTAACGACCCGGCCCACCTCGAGGGCCGGTGGCGCACCGGTAGGTCGTGACTGTCGTGGGCTCGCCCATACCCCCGATGGCGCCTATCGTCGGTACGGTGACCAGCGGTCGGGGGCTCCGGTGAACAACGTGGCGAGCTACTCGTCGATTCTCTTCGAGGTCGACGACGGCGTGGCCACCGTCACCCTCGATCGACCGGACGTGCGCAATGCCTTCAACGGTCAGATGGGGGCCGAGCTCTCCGATGCCTACCGGCGGTGCGACACCGACGACGACATCCGGGTGGTCGTCGTGACCGGCACACCGCCGGCCTTCTGCGCCGGGGCCGATCTCACCGAGGGTGGTGACACGTTCCGCAAGCGGGACGTCGAAGGATTCAGTGCCGCCGCCGTCGAGCTGCGGGCCTGGGATGTCCGCAAGCTGGTCATCGCCGCGGTGAACGGCCATGCCCTGGGGGTGGGCTTCACCCTGGCGCTCCAGTGCGACATCCGCTTCTTCGCCTCCGACGCCAAGTACGGCGTGGTCCAGACCCGCCTCGGCGTGATGGGCGACGGCTACTCGCACTGGACACTGCCCCGGATCGCCGGCATGTCCGGGGCCGCCGAGATCCTGCTCACCGGGCGCACCTTCGACGGCCACGAGGCCCTGGCGTTCGGCGTGTGCAGTCGCACCCTCCCCAACGAGGAGGTGCTTCCGGCCGCTCTCGAGCTGGCCCGGGATGTGGCGGTGCACGCCGCTCCGCTCTCCGTGGCGGTGAGTAAGCAGCTGTTGTGGGAGTCGTGGGACCGCAGCGCTGACCAGGTGGAGCAACGCGAGACCGAGCTCCATCATTACCTCATGGGCCGGCCGGACGCCCGCGAGGGTGTCGAATCCTTCCTCTCGAGGCGTCCTCCGCGGTGGCAGGGCTCGGTGGCCGACGACCTGCCCGACGGCGCCAGCGCACTCGAGCGGTAGCTGCCCGTGGAGGGATCCCTCAGGTCCTGCTGTCCGGCGCCCGAGTGTTCAGCGACATACCGCCTGGGCGCCGAGTCGGCTCGCTTCTTCTTTTGAAAACCTACGATCAGTACGTCGCGCCCAATGTGGACCTCAGGGGGGTCGCCGAGTTCGCCGGCTGAGCCGTTGACTTGATGGGACTCCGCAAGGTGCACACCGCTTCACAGATCCCCGACTCGTGCCTCGTGCCTCGTGCCTCTGTCCCAGCCGGTCATTGCTCCGGCACGGGATCGTCGTCGCCCTCCCAGGTCCAGCGGGGCACTTCTCGAAGCGGGTGGAGCTCGTTGTCGCTCGTGGCGTTCGAGTTCTGCATCGCCACCTGCGAGCCGAACTCGACGTGCGAGCGGACGGCCTCTCGGAACGCCGCGTCGTCCGGCATGCCGGCGGCATCGAGAGCCGCAAGATACAGGTGCACGAACCGCTGTCGTTGCTCTTCGGTGATGTGCAGCCCTCGGTGGACCGCGATCAGGTGGCCGAAACCGAGCTCCTTCGTGAAGCGATCCGGCCCACCGAAGGACTCGGCGGTGAAGGCAGTGAGGTGATCGACGTGCTCGGGCTTGCCGGCACCGAAGAGTGGTTGGAGCAGTGGATCGGCGAGGACGCTCGCGTAGAAGGTCGTCTCGAGGCGGTGGAGTCCCTCCTCGCCGCCGGCGTGCTCAAACAGGGAAGGCATGATCCCCACGCTCCTTTCGTTGTGACTCCGATGTCGACCCGGGTCTCCACGGATCGAAATGCTTCGCGATCGGCCGGATGACCGCGTCACTCGGCGGGCCGGGCAGATTGGATGCCTAGCGTATGCGCCATGTGACGGCGACGGCATCGATCTCGACCAGGAACCGTGGATTCGCCAGCCCGGGGACGACACGCACGCCGATCGTCGGCAGATCGGTCATGTATCCGTGCGCGTCGGCCAGGGCGGCAAAGCCCTCGTGGATCGGTTGCCCGTCCCGGTCGCACATCGTGCGAGCCGCGCCAAGGTGTCGTGGCCGCTCCTCATGACCCGGACTCCGGCGGCTACGGCATGCTGGCGGTGACGAGCAGCACGGCGGAGACCGAGAGGAGGACCGGGCAGATCTTGAACCAGATGACCCGGGTACGAGCCCCGGTGAAGGTGGTCAACCCGGCCAAGGCAAGGAGGAGAACGGCGCTGGCACGGTAGACCCACTGGCTCGCATCAGCGCGAGAACCGGCCACCACTGTCACGGTGACGATCATCCCGGCAATCCCCCACATGGTGAACGCTTCGGCCAACCACTCCTGGAGCAGCACTCTGCGGTTGTCCGGGGTGATCGGCTTGAAGCCGGCAAGCACCTGGCGGGTCGGGATGGCGTGAGCGACCCCCCACAGCGCCACGAGCGCCGCTCCTGAGTAGGCCAGTACCGTCTCCATGGCCACCATCTTGGTCCTGATGCGGCGGACACGAGTAGGGCCGATCGGCGGTGACCGTCGAGTGCCGATTCGCCTGTGGCGAACCGAGTGACTATCGGCCCTACCGGCTCTGCAGGCTGCAATCTACCGTGGACTTCGGGAGCGCAGCCAGGAAGAGGTGGCGGCAATGAATCGGAGGGCGGCGGCGGTCCTTCTTGGTGTGGTGGCGCTCTCCAGTACGGCCTGTGGCGGTGCGACCACGACCTCGCCGGCGTCGACCGCAACATCTGCCGCTCCGACCTCGGCCCCCGCCTCCACGACGACCGTCCCCGCCGGAAGCGGCGTGTGGTCGCTCATTCCCTCCGGCTCCTACTCGGTGGGAGCCCCTGTGGCGTGGACCGGAGCTGAGTTCCTTGTCGCCCGAGCCGGGTGCTGTGATGACTTGGGCTCGGTCGACCTCTCGGCTTTCGACCCTGCGAACAACGCCTGGCACGGATTGCCGCCGACGCCTCTCACTCCACGGGCCGACGCAGCTGGTGCCTGGACGGGCAGCGAAATGGTCGTGGCGGGTGGGCTGGCCAGTCCCAAAGGCTCACACCAGGATGCAGCTCTCGCCACCGACGGGGCCGCATGGGTGGCGTCGACCAATGCGTGGCATTCCATCGCTCCCATGCCCACCACCGTGCCCGGCCAGCCGACGGCGGTCTGGACGGGGAGAGAGGTGCTGGTCTGGTCCTCGAACCCGTCGTCCACCGACACGCAAGGGAGGGAGGTCGTGCTGGCCTACAACCCCTCCACCAACACGTGGCGGAGCCTTCCGCCGTCCGGGCTGACGCC
>JADGOG010000210.1 GCA_017883065.1 Acidimicrobiales bacterium
CGACCGGTGATGTACGGGACGTTCTGGCGCTCGCTCAAGGCGGCGTGGCCGGCCGTGGCGGCCATGGTGGTCACGGTGGTGGTGGTGATCGTGGGAACAGTGGCACCGGCCACCGCCGCGGTCCGGGTGAGCACGGCCATGCCCGCCGCCGAACGCCGGGCCCTGGCCAGCGCCGACGCGTTCACCACTCACCCGGTGACGCTCCTCCTGGTCGGCGACTCGCTGGCCTACACGTTGGCGCTCGGCCTCAAGGCGGGCAGCGTGCACCGGTTCGGGGTGAAGGTCGACAACCAGGCGACACTCGGCTGCGACCTGGACAACTTGAAGGCCGAGGCGGGTGGCGTGATCGACTCCCCGGTCTCACCGTGCGCCTCCTGGCGGACCTTCTGGGCAGGCAAGGTGGCTTTCGCCCATCCCGAGGTGGTGGGCCTGCTGATCGGGCGGTGGGACATCACCAATCACTTCGACAACGGGGGCGTGGTGCACATCGGTCAGCCCGCGTGGGACGCCCACCTCACCGACCAGATCAACCAGGTGGTCACCGTGCTGTCCGCCGGCGGGGCCAAGGTGGTGCTGTTCACCATGCCCGATCTCGTTCCCACGACGGCCCCCGACGGCACCCCCTTCCCCGAGAGCGACCCGGCGCGGGTCACCGAGTTCAACGCCATTCTCGGCTCCGTCGCGGCGCGGCGTAGCGACGTGGTCACCCTGGTCGACCTCAATAGGCTGATCGATCCGCACGGCCACTTCCAGAGCGTGATCGACGGGGTCACCGTCCGGTGGGCGGACGGGATTCACATCTCCGAGCAAGGCGGTGAGTGGCTGCAGCCCCTGATCCTGCCCACGGTGGCCCAGCTCGGCCTCGACGTGCGCGCCGCCCGGGCGGCGCCGTGAGCGACCGATCAGAGGAAGGGGTCGGATCCTCCGAGCCTGGCCGGGTCGACGCCGACAGTTCGGTGGATGATCACGAAGTGCCCGTGGCGACGATCTTCGGCCAGAGGCGTGGCGCCAACCAGGAGTAGAATTTCCCGGCCGTCTCCGCCGTGGCGTTGTCGGCGAACACATTGCCCGGTGCATAGGTGGGAGTGTGCACCCCGTCGACCGTGCGGACCTGAACGCCATCGATGATCGGGGAGAAGCGCCCGCCGGGGCACAGCATCGATCCGTAGTCGATGATGCTCACGGAGGACCTGTGGGCTGCGGCCGCCTGCACGAGGATCCCGTTGAACAAGGCCCGTCGTTGTGCCGAGTCGGTCTGTGCCGGAGGTGTGCCCACCCAGTAGTTGATGTCGGTGCACAACATGGTGAGCAGGTCGAGGTGGGCCCCATGGGCGGTGGCGATCCCGATCAGCCTCTCCAACCGCGACCGCTCGCTTTTCCGAAAGGCCGGATCCTCGATGCCGGTCCACCTGCCGTGGATCAGGGTTCCCTGGGTGTCGTCATGACCGGCCAGGAAGAGCACCACGTCGCCGGCGCGCGTGGATTCGACGGCTTGGGCGTCGAGTGCTGGCCACAGTTGGGAGTCAGGTGCGTCCTCGTTGCAGGCCGGCGGCGAGGGGAATCCGGGCTGGGGCGGATAGGCGGAGATTTGAGAGCCGATGACCAGCCCGCACCCGAAGTGGGCACCGTTGGTGACGGTGGTCCCCACCGGCGCCGTCGCCTTCAGCGCGTAGGACAGGTCGAGCCCGGCCGAGTCCCCGAGCACGACCACTGCCGGCGGCACATGCTGGGGCGGAGTGCTCGGGCCGGCTCCGGTGGCCTCGGTCTCGGCGCTCGTACTCGCACCTTCATTGGTGTTGGTGCTTCTGATGGTGGCGGCGTTCGGTCCGGCCACGGTGCTGCCGGCACCGGGCTGGTACCGGACGGCGGCGGTGGCCGCGGCACCCGGCCCCTCGGTGGCCGCCACGATGACCCCGGTCACGACCACGAGGACGGCACCGGCCGGGACGAGGGCGCGGGCGGTCAGCCAGAACCGCCGCTGGATGATCGGCTGCTCGAGTGCGTAGAAGCTGGCGGCGGCGATCCCCACGGTGGCACCCACCCGCAGGGCGGCGAGCGAGATGCCGGACAGGCCGGTCCGGGCCGGTGAGAGGTAGATGAAGAGGGGGAAGTGCCACAGGTACATCCCATAGGAGATCCGGCCGAGCCAGGGCAGCGGCTGCACCGAGAGCAACCGGGCCACGATCCCCGAGGGAACGGTGACGGCGGCCAGCACCACCGCGGCCGTGGCCACCGCCACCAGCAGGAAGCCGCCTTGGTAGGTGAACGAGGAAGTCCCGCTCAGGAAATGGGCGGCCGCGGCCACGACGATCAAACCGAGCAGCGCTGCGCCGTCGATGACCGTCCGGAGCGGTCCGGCCACGGTCGTGGCCCGGATCGTCCCCCAGCGGCCCTGCATGGCCAGAGTCAGTGCGCAGGACAGCGCCCCACCGACCAGGATGCACTGGGCGTGGGTGTCCGTCCCGAAGTAGATCCGGGTGGTGCTGGTCCCCGGCGAGAAGAGCAGGGCCATCTCGACCGCGGAGGCCACCGCCCCGAGCGAGCAGACCACCAGCAGGACCCGGGTGGCCCGGGTCACGTCCCGGACCATGCCGAGGATGAGGATCATCACCAGCGGCCACACCAGGTAGAACTGCTCCTCGATGGCCAACGACCAGCAGTGGGTCAGCGGGGACACCAGCCCGGTGGCGACGAAGTAGTTGGTGGCCGTGCCGATCTGGTGCCAGTTGGACAGGTAGAAGAGCGTCGAGAGCGCATCACCCCGGTAGCTCGGGTAGCTCCCCGGAGCGGCAATGACGGTCACATAGACGGTGACGGCCACCAGGACCAGGGCGAGGGCGGGAAGCAGCCGTCGAGCTCGGCGGGCCCAGAAGCGGGCGAGGTGGATGTGGTCGGATCGGGTCCACTCCTGCAGCAGGAGGCTGGTGATCAAGAACCCGGAGAGGACGTAGAAGACGTCCACCCCGAAGAAGCCCCCGGGAAGCCATGCCGATCCGAAGTGGAAGGCCATGACGCCCAGCACGGCCACCGCCCGGAGTCCGTCCAGTCCACTCAACCGGGGCGCGGCGGGATCGATCCCCCGGTCCCCCTCGGCACCCTCGATTCCCACCGGACCACCGTAACCCGGATCCCTGTGTCGACGGCGGGCGGGGAGGCTCCGGACTCGCTTCAGCCCCGGATCAGGATGACCAGCGTGTAGATGGCGAACCCGGCCAGCAGCAC
>JADGOG010000211.1 GCA_017883065.1 Acidimicrobiales bacterium
GAGCATGCGGCACCACGAGCACTCCACCCACCACTGAGGTCGACTTCGGGCGACAGGGGCCTGGGGTCGGGCGCAGATCGCCATCGGCAGCCAGAGCCGCCGAACGGACGACGGCGTGTCTAGGTGGAAACACCCATCGCCAACGCGAGACACGCGCTCGTACAATGACCTTCATGGACCGCGGCGACTTGGATCGGATTCTGGACACGCTGGCCGACCTCGACGGCTCGGACCTCCACATCAAGGCCGGCGCACCCCCCCGCATGCGGGTTGCCGGCGCGCTGCGTACTCTCGACGACGAGCCTTCCTTCACCGCCGAGGAGACCTTGAACCTGGCCGAGGCGATCCTGCCACCGAGCTTGCTCGAGCACTTCCGAGTACATCACGAGGCGGACTTCGCCTACAGCGTGCCCAGTATCGGACGGTTCCGAGTCAACGCCTACTACCAGCGGTCGTCGGTGGCACTGGCCATGCGGCGGGTCCGCCCCAGCCCGTCAACCGTCACCGAGTTGGGGCTCCCCGAGGTGGTCACCCGCTTGGCCGACGAAATGCGGGGCCTCGTCCTGGTGACCGGACCCACCGGTTCGGGCAAGACCACCACGCTGGCCGCCATGATCGACCACATCAACCGCACCCGGGCCTGCCACGTGGTGACCATCGAGGACCCGGTCGAGTATCTCCACCACGATGACCAGGCGGCCGTCGACCAACGTGAGGTGGGCTTCGACACCGATTCGTTCTCCTCGGCCATGCGGGTGGTACTCCGTCAGGATCCCGACGTCATCTTGGTGGGCGAGATGCGTGACACCGAGACCGTGTCTGCCGCGCTGACCGCAGCAGAGACCGGCCACCTGGTCATGTCCACCCTCCACACCATCAATGCCACCGAGACCATCAACCGGATCGTCGACTTCTTCCCTCCGTTCCAGCAGTCCCAGATCCGGGTCAGCCTGGCTGGATCGCTCAAGGGCATCATCTGTCAGCGCCTCATCCCCACCGCCGACGGCAAGGGCCGGGTACCCGCTCTCGAACTGATGGTGATCAACGGCCGCATCCAGCAGGCCATCCTCGACCCCCTGCTCACCGGCGATATCGACGGGATCATCGCCGATGGCGAGTACTACGGGATGATGACCTTCGACCAGTCACTGGTCAATCTGGTCGCCGACGGGACCATCGACCTCGCCGAGGCGATGTCCACTGCGTCAAACCCCCACGACCTGAAGGTCATGCTCGAGCGGAAGGGTGTACTGCGGACCGGCGCGTTCGCAGCAGCCAACTTCTCCTGAGCCGGCGCGGGCCCGAGCGGCCCGCCCTCTCCGACCCCGCACCACCCGGCCCTCTCGGACGACGGCGTTCCTCGTCGGCACGGCCGAGCCGCGCCGACCAGCCGACTGACAGCTGCAGACGGACCGACGAGCCACGGGTCGGCGCCGCGTCGATCCGGTGTCGGTCGACGACCGCCATGCCTCCCTCGACACATGCCTGGCTGCCCCGGCGCGTGGCGTCCCGCGGGCCGAGACAGGAACTCAAGGTGCAGAACATTCCATCCGATAGATCTCCGTACAGCCTGATGGGGTGTCCTCACCGCATCTGACAGACATTCATTGTTCCTATAGCAGCACCGTGATCGCAGAGAGGTGTCCACATGCGGCAACTGACCGTCCGTCCGAAGTTGGTGGTTGGTCTCGACATAGGGACGAGCGCCGTTCGGGCCGCCGAGCTCGACGTCAGCCACGGCCGGCCCGTGCTTCACACCTACGGTCAGGTCGGCCTTCCCCCTGGCTCGCTGGTCGACGGCGAGATCCGCGACAGCTCGGCCGTCTCGGAGGCCATCACCCGCCTGTGGAAGAACGGGCAGTTCTCCAGCACCTCGGTCATCGTGGGCATCGCCGGGCTCCGGGCCATCACCCGAGAGATCGACCTCCCCTTCGTCCCGGACAATGAGGTCGACAGTGCGGTGCGCTTCCAGTCCGAAGAGGTCATCCCCTTCCCGCCGGAACAGACCATCCTGTCGTCCCAGGTACTGGCCGACTACACCTCGCCCGAGGGCGACAAGATGCGCCGGGTCCTGGTGGCGGCCGCCCACGTCGACCTGGTCAACGGCGTCATCGGCGCAGTGGAGATGGCCGGACTGACCGTCGAGGGAGTCGATCTGATCTCGTCCGCCCTGGTGCGGGCCATCGGCGGGCACGACACCACCGAACAGCCCGAAGCGATCGTCTCGGTCGGGGCGGGCCTCACCGTGGTGGTCGTCCACCAGCAGGGCCGGCCGCAGTTCGTCCGCACCATCGGCTCGGGTGGGAATGCCACCACCCAGGCCATCTCGGGTGTGCTCGACGTCCCCATCGCAGACGCCGAAGCGATCAAACGCCATATCGGCGAGCCGTCCACTCAAATGCAGACGGCGGAGCGGGCCGCGCAGTCCAGCATCACCGAGCTGGTCAGCGAAATTCGCAATTCGATTCAGTACTTCGCCTCGCTACCGGGTCGCCTTCCGGTGTCGCGGGTGCTGGTGACCGGCGGAGGCTCCGATCTCCACGGCCTCACCGCCATGCTCGAGAGCCAGATCCACCTCCCCGTGCTCAACGTCTCTCCGTTGGCGAAGGTGGACACGTCCAAGCTGGCCCTCACCGACGAACAGGCCCGACAGGTCAGCTCGGTGCTGGCCACCCCGATCGGACTGGCCCTGCCCGAGCCGGACAAGGCGGTCAAGAAGTTCAACCTCCTCCCCCCCGAGGTGGCAAGCCGCATCCGGATGAAGCGGATCCAGGAGCGCACCGTGGTCGGCGCCGTCGCCGTGCTCATCCTCCTGCTCGGCTTCGGCGGTTGGAAGTTCTACAACGTCCACCAGACCCAGAACGACGTGAACGACCTGCAGGCCAGTATCGCAGCCCTCAACGCCCAGGTGCCCAAGTTCGACCTGGTGGTGGCGGCCAACAACGCCTACACCGCCGGTGTCAGTCGACGAGCCTCGGTGCTCAATGCCTCCGTCGACTGGCCTCTGGCTCTCAACAATCTGATCTCCATCACGCCGGCCACGGCCAAGGTGCAGACCTTCGACGGCACCACCCAGGCCCCGGTGGCCGGGGCGAGCTCGTCGGCTGCGCCGGCGACCTCGTCCACCAGCACCACCACTTCCTCCACAGCCACGACGTCGGCGGCCATCGGAACCATCCAGCTCAACGTCACCGGGCCGGGACCGAGCCTGTCCATC
>JADGOG010000032.1 GCA_017883065.1 Acidimicrobiales bacterium
AGCCAGCCTGGCCCAGATCCTGATCCAACTGGGTTCGGTGCGGGCCATGCAGCTCGACATCAACCCCGAGTGGCCGATCTTCGTCACCTACGGCGGCCCTGGAGCCGCCTCCCCCACCTTGTTCGTGCCCAACCCCAATCAGATCTCCAACCGATTCCTCTACTCGAGCACCAAGGACTTCTTCGCCCTCTACCAGCGGGTGCCGGGCGTGGTCCAGCAGCCATGGTGATGCCCGAGCCACCACCCCGCCACCGTCATGGTCGCCTGGTGAGCCGCCGGACCTACCTGTGGCGGCGGGTGGCGGTGGCCGTTGTCGCCGTCGTGGTCCTGGTGGCCGTTGTGGTGGGTATCTCGCAGCTGTTCGGGTCGTCCCCCACCACGTCGTCCTCGTCCACCACCGGTGGAGGCGGTGCCCCGGCTACCACTGCTCCGGTGACCACCACCACCAAGCCGGGGGCGCCGGTGACCATCTCGGTGGTGGGCGACTCCGACCTCGGGAACACCCCCACACTCCCGCCCAACCCATCGACCTATCTCCAACCGGTCGAGTCGGCCCTCCGGGCCCCGGTGGTGTTCGGCAACCTCGAAGGGACGCTGACCAACGCCACCGCGTCGAAGTGCGGGGCATCGTCCACCCAGTGCTACGCCTTCCGGAACCCCCCTGCCTACGCGCAGATCTACCGGTCGGCCGGGTTCACGGTGATGAACAGCGCCAACAACCACTCCCACGACTTCGGGACTCAGGGCGTGGCCGACACCACGGCCGCCCTGCAGGCCGCCGGCATCGTCCAGGCCGGGCTTCCCGGACAGATCGGCGTGGTCACGGTAGGTGGGACCAAGGTGGCCTTCGTCGACTTCGCGCCGTACGCCACCAGCAACAATCTGCTCGACCTGGCCGCGGCCACGACGCTCGTCCAACAGGCCAGGGCCGAGGCCAACCTGGTGGTCGTCTACATGCACGCGGGAGCCGAGGGCACTGCAGCCGAGCATGTCACCGGTCAGGAAGAGAGCTACGTCGGCGAGGACCGGGGCAACCCGAAGGTCTTCGCCCATACCGCCATCGACGACGGCGCCGATCTGGTCATCGCCAGCGGCCCCCACGTACTGCGCGGCATGGAGTACTACAACGGGCATCTCATCGCCTACAGCCTGGGCAACTTCGTCGGCTTCCAGAACTTCGCCACCAGCGGCAGCCTGGATCTTTCCGGGATCCTCACCGTGACCCTGAACGGCAGCGGTACCGTGACCACGGGCCACTTCACCTCGCTGGCACTGTCCAGTGTGGGGCAGCCGGCGATCGACCCGAGCGACGCCTCGGCCTCCCTCGTCAACCAACTGTCGAACCAGGACTTCGGAGCCACCGCGGCCACCGTCCAGCCCAACGGCCAGCTGACGCTTCCGGCGGCGCCCACCGCGCCGACCACGACGGCCACACCGTCGAAGACGACGCCTAAGAAGTCATCACCGAAGGCGAGTACGACCACCACCAAGGGCTGATCCCTGGTGCCGAGGTGGTCAGTGGCGGTCAGCAGCCTCCGGGCGGCCCCGGAGTGCCCGGACCGGTGGCGGGCTGGTCGACCGTGCCCACGTCGGATGGTCTCGGGTTGGGACCGAGGTGGACCACATACCAGGTGCCCCGCCACGAGATCAGTGATGCCACGGCGACGGACTGGACCGTCCCGCCGTCCCGGAAGACCAGTCGGACTCCCGGAAGGTGCCAGTAGCCGACCTTGTTCTCGCAGCTCCCCGGAGGGATCCACGACGCGTAGGACGGGGTGGCGTCCACGCTGACGAGGGTGGCCGACGGCGCCCCGGCGCCCAGGGCGGCGTGGTAGGCGGCCAGGTCGAGGTTGTAGAAGGCGATCAACCGGTCGGCGTAGTCGGAGGACGGATCGGGGAGGATCCCCGTCTTCATCTGGAGATAGGCCGAGCGGGGGAAGAAGACGGCGAGGGCCTCTGCCTGCGAGCCGCTGACCATGGCCGACCACAGCGGCGTTAGTGCGGCCTGCAGGGTGCCATCGATGGGTGGCTCGGTGGAGGTCTGGGGCAACAGGCCGGGGTCGGTGGTGGTGGTCGTGGTGGGCGGCACCGTGGTGGTCGGGGCCACGGTCGTGCTCGGCCGCGTGGAGGCAGGCCCGGAGGACGAGGACGAGCCACACGCCGTCACTGCCGCCGCAGCCAGCACCACGGCCAGGCAGCCTGCCCGTCGGCGTCGGTGATGGACCCTGGTGTGCTCCACGGAGAAGATGTCCGCTCAGGCCGGAGTGACCGCGGTCGGCGGAGGGATGACGCCGGGCCCGGTGGTCAGGCAGCCCTGCTTCTTGGCCGGATCGACCGCTGCCGGCAGGTGCGGGGGCTTCAGGAACGCCGGCTTGCGGGTGAAGTCCAGCATGTCGAACATGGCGTTGGCGTTGGCGTCGCGGTAGGTGAGGGCCGGCAGGTTCCACTTGGTCTCGACGGTCTTGAGGATCGAGGTGTGGTCGTAGACGGTGTGGGAGACGAAGTTCCTCTTCGCATACGGGCTGACCACCCCGGCCGGGACCCGAAACCCGTACCGGTCGAAACCACCAGGGGGGTCACTGGCCGCCAGGGTCGGGGGCACGTCGTCGGGGGCAAGGGCGGCGGGCGGCGGCACGTGGTCGTAGTAGCCGCCGTGCTCGTCGTAGGTCCAGATCAGCATGGTGGTGGGCCAGTCGGGGCCGGACATCACCGCAGTGACCACCTTGGCCATGAACTGGTCGCCGAACTGGACATCCTGGGGGTTCTCTTCGGACTGGTTGGAGAAGTTGGGCTCCACCAGGCAGAAGGAGGGGAGATTCCCGGCGGCAGCGTCGACGTAGAACTGGTTGATCGAGGCCAGTCCCTGGGCGATGGCCGGATCCTGCAGGAGCGGGAGGAACACGCCCAGGGTGGGCAGGTTGGAGTAGTAGTCCTTCCAGGTGATCCCGTGGTCGTTCAGCTGCTCGAAGATCACGCCGTTGGGAGGCAATGCCGAGGGGAAGGTGTCGTTGATGAGCCCGAGGGACGTCCCCGCGATCAGGTAGCGGCGATTCGGGTCGGTCTGGGCCAGGGTGGAGGAGAAGTAGCGGTCGGCGACGGGGAACTTCTTGGCCATGCCGCAGGTGAAGGGCAGGTCCCTGTGGGTGAAGTACCCCATGGCCTCGGCACTGGTACTGGTCACGAAGCCCCGGTTGGTGCCGCCGTCGTAGGCCTCGTGGGCGACCCGCCAGTCGTTGCCGACCCCGTTGTTCTGGCACTCGGTGGGCATGTGGAACGAGTGGATGATGTTCCCGTGGCCGTCGGGGTTGGTGGCTGTGGGCAAACCGTTGGCCCGCAAGGTGAACCCGTCCCCGCGTCCGTTCATCCCGAGGATGTTGTCGAACGAGTGGTTCTCCATCATGACCACCACGATGTGCTCGATCTGGGGGACAAGGTCGGTCCCGGTGGCCCGGTGGTGATCAGGCCTCGACCCCGGGCGGCGTACCCGCCGGGTGGCAGCCGCGGGCCGTATCGCCGTGGCGCTGGCCGATCCGTGGCCCAGCGCTCCGACCAGCGCCGCAGCTCCAACCAGACTCCCTCCGAGCATCTGCCGTCGATTCACCTGCATGGAGTGCCCGTTTCCCCCGGCCGTCGGATCCGGTCGTCGGAAACGACCGTTGGGCCAACTCTACCGGGGTCGCCGGATCGGTGACCAGGAGGAGCCCGTCGGTGCGGCGGCGTCTCGCCCGGGAGCGCCGTAGGGTTGCCTCCATGAAGTACCGCACCCTCGGCAGGACCGGGATCAAGGTCAGCCCACTGTGCCTCGGAGCGATGATGTTCGGGGAGTGGGGCAATCCGGATCACGACGATTCGATCCGCATCATCCACCGGGCCCTCGACGCCGGGATCAACTTCGTGGACACTGCGGATGTGTACTCGGCCGGCGAGTCCGAGGTCATCGTGGGCAAGGCGTTGGCCGCGGTGGACCGGTCGCGGATAGTGCTCGCCACCAAGGTCCACGCCCCCATGAGCGACGATCCCAACGCCCAGGGGAACTCCCGTCGCTGGATCATCGCCGAGTGCGAGCACAGCTTGCGTCGGCTGGGGACCGAGTACATCGACCTCTACCAGGTCCATCGCCCGGACGAGGCGGTCGACATCGACGAGACCCTGGGGGCCCTCAGCGATCTCGTCCACGCCGGCAAGATCCGCTCCTTCGGCAGCTCCACCTTCCCCGCCGAGCAGATCGTCGAGGCCCAGTGGGTGGCGGAGCGACGCGGACGGGAGCGGTTCGTGACCGAGCAGCCGCCGTACTCCATCCTGGTGCGGGGCATCGAAGGGAACGTCCTGCCGACCGCCCAGACCTACGGCATGGGCGTCATCCCGTGGAGCCCACTGGCCGGTGGGTGGTTGTCGGGCCGGTTCGGCGCGGGAAAGGACAACACCAGCCGGCGGGCCACCCGGGTGCCCGGTCGCTACGACCTGGACGTCCCGGCCAATCAGCGCAAACTCGAGATCGTCACCGAGCTGGCCTCGGTGGCCTCCGGTGCCGGGCTGACCATGATCGACCTGGCCCTGGCGTTCGTGCTCGAGCACCCGGCGGTGAGCGCCGCCATCATCGGGCCCCGCACCATGGAGCAGCTCGAGTCCCAGCTCGGCGCCCCCGACGTGCGACTCGACCCCGCCGTGCTCGACCGGATCGACGAGATCGTGGCACCGGGCACCAACGTGAATCCCGAGGACGCCGGGTGGAAGCACCCGGCGCTCGATCGCCCCTGGCGCCGTCGCCGACCCCGCCGGTAGCCCCAAGCGGCCCAGGGACCTCGTCGGACAACCGGGCGGACCCAGAGCCGTCGTCAGGCCTGGACCGGAGGCGCCGTCGACCCCGGGTTCGTTACCATCGCGGCCACGACGACCGTGGAGGACGGATGACCGCAGTGCTGGACGTGCTGAACGAGGGCTATGCCGACGATCGGGTGGCCAGCACGGTCGTGCTGATCAGGGACGGGGACGCGGTGATCGTGGTCGACCCGGGGATGGTGGCCCACCGGGGCTTGATCCTCGATCCGCTGGGCGCCCTGGGCGTGACCCCCGACCAGGTGACCGACGTGGTGTTCAGCCACCATCACCCGGATCACACCTTGAACGCCGCCCTGTTCCCCGAGGCCCGCTTCCACGATCACTGGGCCATCTACCAGGGCGACGTGTGGACGGAGCGGGAGGCCGATGGATTCGAGCTCTCCGGGTCGGTCTCGCTGCGGGCGACCCCGGGCCACTCCGCCGAGGACATCACCACCCTGGTGCGCACCGACAGCGGCCTGGTCGCCTGCACCCACCTGTGGTGGTCGGCGGACGGTCCGGACATCGATCCCCTGGCCAGTGACCAGCAGTTGCTCGAGGAGTCGCGGGCCGGGCTGTTGGCACTTGCGCCCGCGCTGGTGGTCCCCGGACACGGGGCACCGTTCGTTCCCGCCTGAGCCGCGGGTGGGCCGGAGCCGACCGGGCCCGGAGGGCCCCAGGATTAAAGCCGACTGGATCGGTCGGGTTTCTCGACTTAGGCTCTCGTCATGAGCATCCACGTCCACTGGTTCCTCCCCACCACCGGGGACAGTCGTGAGATCGTCGGGTTCGGTCCCACCGTCGGTCGTCGTTCGCCGGACATCGAGTACCTGTCACAGGTGGCCCGGGCCGCCGATCGGTTGGGGTACGAAGCAGTGCTCACCCCGACCGGCACCTGGTGCGAGGACGCCTGGCTGACCACCGCCGCCCTCAGCCGTGACACCCGCAACCTGAAGTTCCTGGTCGCCTTCCGGCCCGGTCTGGTCTCACCCACCCTGGCCGCCCAGCAGGCCTCGACGTTCCAGCGGATCACCGGCGGGCGGCTCTTGTTGAACATCGTCACCGGTGGTGACTCCGACGAGCAACGGCGGTTCGGTGACTGGCTCGACCACGATCGCCGCTACGAGCGGACCGCGGAGTTCATCACCGTCCTGCGGGGCGCGTGGAGTGGCACACCGTTCGACTTCCACGGCGACCACTACGAGATCGCCGGTGCCACCACGGTCAAGCCTCCCTCACCCACACCCGAGATCTTCTTCGGTGGGGCATCGCCGGCCGCTGAGCAGGTGGCCGCCCACCACGCCGACGTCTACCTGACCTGGGGCGAGACCCCGGACCAGGTGGCCGAACGCATCGAGCGCATGCGCAGCCTGGCCGCGGACGCCGGTCGCACGCTCCGGTTCGGCATTCGGCTCCATGTGATCAGCCGCGACACCTCTGCCGATGCCTGGGCGGTGACCGAGCGGATGCTCGAGGCGATGTCCGACGACGTCATCGCACTGGCCCAGAGTCAGTTCAACAAGGGCGAGTCGGTGGGCCAGCAGCGCATGGCCGCTCTCCACGGTGGCAACCGCGACAATCTGGTCATCGCCCCGAACCTGTGGGCCGGGTACGGACTGGTCCGATCGGGGGCCGGAACCGCTCTTGTCGGCAGCCACGACGAGGTGGCCGCGCGCATCGCCGAGTACCACCAGCTCGGCATCGACCACTTCATCCTGTCGGGACAGCCCCACCTCGAAGAGGCCTACTGGTTCGCCGAGGGAGTGTTCCCGCTGCTGCGGCAGAACGGGCTGCTCGGACCCGATGCGGTCGACCAGAGCGACGGCGCGTTGATCGACGCGCCTTCCTGAGCGAAGGAGCCGGCCGGATGTCACTCGTGGTTGTGAGCAGCGGAGACTCGCCGACCTCCAAGACGCGCGCCCTGGCCGCCGCCGCCCTGGACCTCGGGGGAGGGGGGCGGCTCATCGACCTGATCGGCCTTCCCGCCGATGCGCTGCTGGGCCGCCGCCACGACGACGTGGTGGACGACGCCGTGGCGGCCGCCTCGGCCGCCTCGGTGCTCGTGCTGGCCACACCGATCTACCGGGCCACCTTCAACGGGACGCTCAAGGCATTCCTCGATCGATTCCCGGCCGATGCCTTGTCCCGGACCGCAGTGGTGCTGGCGGCGACCGCTGCCACCCCGGACCACTATCTCTCCCTCGACACCGGAGGACGTTCCGTGGTGGCCAGCCTCGGAGGATGGACGGTGCCGACCGTCGTCTACGCCACCGGGGCCGACTTCACCGATGGTCGCCCGTCCGACCCAGTCGTGGCCATCCTGCGGACCGCACTCGATCAGGCGACGTCACTGTCCGCCGCTCTGTCTCCCTCGAGGTAGCTGGGACGCCCCAGTCGGCGGTCCAGGTGGGCCGAGCCGGCCACTCGGGCGTGCGTCCACGTCACCGGAGGGGTTGTCGGGCAGGCACCAACGGCTGCCTCAGCCGTGCGGCCTGACCCGCCTCACGGGAAGATCCACAACCTTCGCCAGTGCTGGTCGAAGGCGGTCCCTCAACCTGGACCACGGCGACCGGACAGGAGGGCCGGCCACGGAGACCGGTTCCGGAGCCGCTGCTGCATCACCAAGGGCATCAGCCAGCACGCCGATGAGGGCGGGCACCTCGCCGACATCAACAGGTGTCGACGCCACGCAGAGCGTGCCACGCCAGTGGCTGAGGACCACTTTTCTCTGATCCGGGTGCTTCGTGACGCGCAGGTACGCTCCACTTCCCCGGGCATCTGGGATGTTGAGCCGATTCGGGAGTGCACCCACTCCCTGAGTATGCGCCTGGTGTCCATCGATGTCGACCGGAACGGCGTGCTCGGCCAACGAGGGCAGCCGATGCTGTGGAGTGGGCCACCGACCGACAGCCGTTCCTAGGCGCCCGTCGCGTTCGGCACAGGACGTACGATGACCAGGTGCGGGACGCGTTGATGCCAGAAGGGGAATCGGCCCGGTCACCGGCCGACTCGGCTTCCCCTTGGCCCTACTGCGCTGCGGCTGTGGCTGGCATCGCACTCTTCGCCTATCTGGCGGTCTGGGGGCGCCGGTACGGCTTGGACCTCAGGGTGTATCGACAGTCCGCTCATGCGTGGCTCGAGGGTCACAACCCGTACTTCTCGACCTTCACTCGGAGCCAGCTGGCGTACACGTACCCCCCGTTCGCACTGCTCGTCCTGACGCCGCTGACGTGGGCGTCGTTCGTCGTCACCCAGTGGCTCATGTGGGTGGTGAGCGTCCTGGCGGCGACCTCTGCGGTGGTGTTCATCCTGAAGGATCGGGGATTCGTGGGTCGGGCACCTCTCTGGTTCGGGTCGTTCGCGTGGGCATGTGCCTCGATGATCGTTCTCGAGCCGGCAAGGAGCAGTGTCGACTACGGCCAGATCGAGTTCGTCCTGATGTTCTTGGTGGTGGCAGATGTTCTGGTCGTGCCCTCGTCGTACCGGGGCATCGGAATCGGCATCGCTGCCGCAATCAAGCTGACGCCCCTGATCTTCGTCCTGGTGCTGTTGGTGCGACGCGACTGGAAATCGGTAGTTCGGGCTGTGTCGTCCTTCATGGTGTGGACGGCGGCCACCTGGCTGCTTTGGCCCGAGCTCTCTCGTGTGTACTGGGACCATGATGTGATCCACCCGGCGAGGGTCGGCACCGTCACCAATGGGAGCAATCAGTCGTGGTACGCCGTACTCCATCGTCCCCCGTTCCCCGAGACTGGTTCAGCACCGGCATGGCTCGTGCTGTCCCTGGCGTCGGTGCTGGTCGGCACCTTCGTCGCCTGGAGATGTGTCACGACGGAGCGGCAATCGTTCGCGATCATCTCCGTGGCATTGGCAGGGCTGTTGATCAGTCCGATTTCCTGGACCCACCACTGGATCTGGATCCTTCTCATTCCACCGATGCTTGTCGGCCCCCGTCGACACGAGACGAAGTTCGTCATTCGGATCATGCTGTGGGCCCTGGTTGCCCTGATGGTCGTCGGACCGTACTGGTGGTTCAGCACCGGTGTGCCCGCAGACGCCTTGGAGGCCCTGGTGCCGATCTGGACCTTTGCCCTACTGGTGGTGTGGAGCGCCGTCGAGTTCACGGGGTGGCGTCGGGGACCTCGCCACTCGGAGCACCTCGCCATGGACCAGAGGACCGTTCCGGAAGTGCTGGGTCCTCAACCGGTCGAGGACATGCACCACTCGGGCTAGCGCGGTGGACGCCAACGCCGTTGCGAGCGCTCCCACCGTTTGAGGGACCGCGTCATGAAGACCTCGCTGAGAGCCGCACGATGGTCTGACTGGTGCCGTGTCCGGCACCGGTTGCGATGATTCCGGAACGGGCTCGGAGCCACTACACAGGCATGTCCGGCGCGTCATGTGCCACGTTCTGTTCGGGACTACGCCTCAGCGAGGTGCGCGAGATCGGCAGCCATGGCGCAGCTTCGGCTTACGGCTTGGTTGGTCAGCCCGCGTTGGAGGACAGCGCACCGTCGTGTGGGCGCGTGCCGCTCGCGTCCTGTTTCGTTCCCACGATGCAGCGCGCCACGCCCGGAACCCGGACCTTGCCGTCCTTCTCGAACGCGCTCACCTTCGCGATGGCGCTTGCCCGAATCCGCTCCCGCGCCAGTTCGTCGACCTGCTGAAGCGCCGCAACTGCGACCGAGACGTGCTCGCTGATCATCTCCCAATACTGCGCGGGCGATCGCGTCACGAGTTCGACGTCGACGTCCCACTCGGCAACGTCGCGCAGCCCCGCGCCCTCGTACAGGGCACTGACATTTCCCGGGGCGGCGCACCGAAACATGTTCGGCCGGTCCGGGTCGGGTGGCGCCACCACCGCCTCGGTCGCGATTGCCTGCATGGCGATCGTCGTCCACGGGTTCTCCTCGGGCCTGACCCAAACCGACGAGCAGAGACGTCCGCCCGGCTTGAGCACGCGCGCGAACTCAGCCGTCGCCTTGCCCATGTCGGGGAAGAACATGTATCCAAAACGCACCGAGACGCCATCGAATGTGGCGTCGTTGAACGGCAGATCATCGGCGCTGCACGCCCTCGTCTCGATGTTGGCGACCCCTTGCGCCCTGGCTCGTCGCGCGGCTACGTCCAGCATCTCCGCTACGAGGTCGGTCAGCACGACGCGACCCTTCGGCGACAGTCTCGCGATGCTCAAACCCGGCTCACCCGTGCCCGAGGCAATGTCGAGATGTTGATGATCTTCAGCGATGTCGAGGCGCTCAATCATCGCTGCGCCGACCGGGCCCAGCTGCTCCATGATGACCGAGTCCCACTTCTCCCAGCCCGCAGAGAGCCCGGCCCACGTCACTCGCTGGACGTCTCGGATCTCATCGGAGCTCGGCATCGGCCCTCCCGCTATCGATGCATCTACCGAACACGAAGGCACTCCTTGGCGGCAGTGCATCGTGCCTGGTCGGGGCTCGTTCTGCCACCCGGTCAGGCTGCACACAACGACGAGGGCAGAGTGCGCCCGCCTCGCCTCTGCAAGCGCGGCGTCGGAACTGCGAACATGTTGCCTGACACGGCGCTAGCTCCCACCGAGTTCACGGCGCCGAAGCTCCTCCTCGCGTCGGTTCAACTGCTCCTCACGCAGGCGCAAACGGGCCTGTTCCTCGCGGTACCGGACAATGGGGTTGGGCCCGACCGGTTCCTCATAGGAGTCCGGCGCCGTCGAATAGGCGCTCGTCTGGTGGGCTGCACGCCGTGCCGGATCATGGGCCCGCCGGGCCCAACTACGTGGTCGCCCGAGTCCGAGCCACAAGAGGGAGCCGATGTCAGAGAGGAGGACCACGATCAGGATCCAGACGATCTTCGGCAGGTGCTGGATGATCGCGTCATCGGTGGTGATCACGTCGTAGATGCAGTACAACCACAACACGAGGAATCCGACTGCGACCACTGCGCCGATGATGTCTGGCATTGCGCCCCTTCCGCCGATCCCGACTGGTCGGTGCCATCGACCTGGTGCGAACGGTAGTTGAGTCACTGCGCAGAATCAATCGGTCCCCGACCGGCACCATGCTCTCATCGGCCGACAGCGGGTACGGCTCTGGGGTGCCCGCACGCACCGCTGATCTGACGGCAACTGGGGAGGTACATGTCGGTGACCGGATCGCCTGGCATCGCACTCCGTAGGCTCCTCGCCATGAGCCGTTCGGACCTGGTGATCTTCGACTGCGACGGGGTCCTCGTGGACAGTGAGCGCCTCGCCGTCCGGACCGAAGCGGAGATCCTGTCCGGGTTCCAGTCGCGTCCAACGGTGGTTCGACCACCCGTGGGCCCGAAGAGCACCAGGACGGTGACCGCCGGGGCCCCGCCCTGACCTTGACTGTCCGGCTAGTGGAGGTGGACGGAGCCGTCGTCGGCCAGCCGCCACCCGGGATTGTGCGCCACTTCCCATGGATGGCCGTCGAGGTCGATGAACACCCCCGAGTACCCGCCCCATGGTGACGGTGCCCCGGGTCGCCCGATGACGGCCCCTGCACGCTCCGCCTCCGCGAGAGTGGTGTCGACCTCCTCGGGGGAGGCGACGTTATAGGCCAGCGTGACCCCGCCCCACCCTCCGCCGTCGGTCACGGCACTGTCCGCGGCCAGCTTGTCCCGGCCCCACAGGGCGACCACCACTCCGCCGGCCTGGAAGAAGACGACGTCGCCGTCCGGCGATTCGCCCGACCAGCCGAGGTGCTCGTAGAAGGCCCGGGCCCTGGCGGTGTCGGCCACGCCGAGGGTCACGAGTGAGAAGCGCTGGTCCATGCGTCCAGCATCCCACGGTCGATCGGCGCCGGTAGGGTGCGGACGATGCTTGCCTCTGTCAACCGGGTCACTATCTCCTCGTTGGCCACCGCAGCGGGGACCACGATCCCGGCGGTGGCCACCCTCGCCTCGGTCCGATCGGCGAACAACGCCGCTCGGGTGGCCGAACGCTCGTTCGACGGTCACCAGTGAAGGGAGGTGAGCAGCCGGTGGTGACGCCGGCCGTTCGATGCGCCTGGGCAGAGGGATCCGACGCCATGCGTCGCTACCACGACGAGGAGTGGGGCGTCCCCTCCCACGACGACGGCCACCTGTTCGAGATGCTCATCCTCGAAGGAGCCCAGGCCGGCCTTTCCTGGTCGACCATCCTGAACAAGCGGGAGCACTACCGGGTGGTCTTCGACGGTTTCGACCCGGCCCTCATCGTCGACTACGACGAGGAGAAGATCGCCGCGCTGCTCGACGACCCGGGCATCGTGCGCAACCGGCTCAAAGTGCGAGGCACGGTCACCAATGCACGGGCGTTCCTGGAGATCCGCGAGGAGTACGGATCGTTCGCCGCCTACCTCTGGTCCTGGGTGGAGGACACGCCACTGGTGAACCGTCCCCGGTCGGTGGCCGACCTACCGGCCCGCACCGAGCTGTCCGACCGGCTGGGCAAGGATCTCAAGCGTCGGGGGTTCACCTTCGTCGGGTCCACCATCACCTACTCGTTCCTGCAGGCAGTGGGAGTGGTCGACGACCACCTGGTCACCTGCCCGATGAAGCGATCGGTGGCGTAGCCAGGCCTGTTCCCCCACCGAGGGAACCATGGCGCCGCCCTGGAGTCCGGCTGCCAAACGACCCTCAACGGCCGATCATGGATTCCTCACACCTCTGCCCTAGAACCGGATCCGTGGCGAACGATCTGAGAACCCATCGGGTGGGATGGATCGTTGCGGTGGTGGCCACGGTCGTGGCGATCTCGGGATGCTCCCGCGTGCCGTCCTCGTCCCGGAGCCACCAATCGGGCTCCACCGCCGGCGTGAAGAGCACGTCCACCTTTCCGGTCGGCTCCTCGAGCCAGTCCATAGCGGTCGGCGGTACGGAACGGACCTTCGAGCTCTACCGACCGGCATCGGTGTCGGGCCGATCGGCGGTGCCGCTGGTGGTGATGCTCCATGGGGGGTTCGGGAGCGGATCGCAGGCGGAGCACTCCTACGGGTGGGATGCCGAGGCCGACCGGCACCACTTCGTGGTGGCCTATCCGGACGGGGACCACCGCGCCTGGAACGTCGGCGGCGGTTGCTGCGGTACACCGGGAGCCACCCGCGTGGACGACGTGGCCTTCATCGCCGCCGCCGTGGCCGACATCCGGCGTCACCTGTCCATCGATCCTGACCGCGTCTACGCCACCGGCATCTCCAATGGCGGCATGATGGACTACCGGCTGGCCTGTGATACCTCGATGTTCGCGGCCATCGGTCCCGACTCGGCAACCCTGCTCGGGACGTGTCCCCATCCCGCTCCCGTCTCGGTCATCCACATCCACGGGACCGCCGACACGCACGTCCCATTCGAGGGCGGCCAAGGCACCGGCTACGCCAGCATCGACGGCCCGCCGGTGCCCGGCGTGGTCGCCGCGTGGCGGACGACCGACGGCTGCTCGGCGCCGACTACTGCCGTGTCGGGTCCGGTCACCACCTCGAACGCCCCGTGCGAGGACGGCCGGACGGTGGAGCTGATCACCATCGCCGGTGCCGGCCACCAGTGGCCGGGCGGCACGGCCAGACCGGTCGTCGAGCGCATCCTCCACACCGATCCGCCGTCCGATGCCCTCAACGCCACCGACACCATCTGGGCCTTCTTCGCCGCCCATCCCAAGCAGCCGGCCGGCTGATCGATCATCATGGAGTCCGATGTCGGACCGACCACCATGCACCTGAGGCGCGTACGGTGTGAGCCGCTGCTCGCCGGGGCGGGCAGGCGCGGCGATCGACCGCTCCAGCCCGAACGCGGCCCCGGGGAGCCCGATGTGTGACTCGATCGTCACCCTCACCGACGACGGGGTGCTCTTCGCCAAGAACAGCGACCGGGATCCCAACGAAGCCCAGCCGCTGGAGTGGGTGCCCGCCGAGGTCCACCGGCCCGGGGACCGGGTGGTCTGCACCTGGATCGACATTCCCCAGGTGGACCGGACCCACGCCCTCCTCATCTCCCGGCCCTGGTGGATGTGGGGGGCCGAGGTGGGGGCCAACGAACACGGCGTGGTGATCGGCAACGAAGCGGTGTTCACCCGGGGTCCCCAGGGAGAGAAGGCCCTCCTCGGCATGGACCTTCTCCGGCTCGCCCTCGAGCGGGCGTCGACCGCCGACGAGGCGGTGTCGGTCATCGTCGACCTGCTCGAGCGGCACGGGCAGGGTGGACCGTGCAGCTATGAGCGGCCGGGGTTCTCCTATGACAACAGCTTCCTGGTGGCGGATGGCACCGGTGCCGTGGTGGTGGAGACGTCGGGCCGGAGCTGGGCCACCGAGACGGTCACCGGGCGGGGACGGGCCATCTCCAACGGACTCACCATCCCCGGGTTCGCCAGCTCGCACGCCGATCGGGTGCGGACCTGGGTAGCGTCAGCACCAAGTCGGCGTCGCACGACCGAGCCGATGGGCTGCGCGGCGAGGGGACCGCTCGACCTGATGCGGGCCCTCCGCCACCACGGAGCCGGACAGTCGCCCCACTGGTCGCCGGTCCACGGTGGCCTCGGTGCGCCCTGCGTCCACGCCGGGGGAGTGGTGGCCTCGAGCCAGACCACGGCGTCCTGGGTCTCCGACCTGCGCTCCGGGGCACGCCACTGGGCCACCGCCACCTCGGCACCATGCACCTCGCTGTTCAAGCCGGTGGGCATCGACCAGCCGGTCGATCTCGGGCCGGCGCCGACCAACGTCTTCGACGAGCGGTGCGTGTGGTGGCGCCACGAGCGGCTCCACCGTTCGACCATGGCCGCTCATGCAACGCTCCTGCCCCGTTACGCCCCGGCCCGCGACCGGATCGAGTCCCGGTGGGTCACCGAGCCTCCGTCGTCGGTCGACGCATTCCGTCACGCCGACCGGATGGAGGACGAGTGGTGGAGGGACGTGGCTGCCGCCCGGCTCACCGACTCCCGACCGTCCTGGGTCAGACGGTCGTGGCGGACGTTCGATCAGTCGGCGCGCATCGGCACCGCGCTGCAGATCGGGCCCGCGGTGCGTCACGATGCCGGTGTGCACCGGCCACCGCCGGCGGGCGCCGACCGCACTGATCGAATCGACAAGGAGCTCACTTCATGACCGACCATCGAGTACTCGTCATCGGCGCCGGCCTGTCCGGTCTGTCTGCGGCCCGCTCGCTGCACGCGTCGGGGGTCGACGTGACCGTCCTCGAGGCTCGAGCGCGCGTCGGGGGGCGCACCGAAGGGGGGCATACCGCCGACGGTGCGCCGGTGGAGCTCGGCGGGCAGTGGGTTGGTCCCACCCAGACCCGGATGTACGCCCTGATCGAGGAGCTGGGTCTCGAGACCTTCCCCACCTACAATTCCGGGCAGCACGTGATCCAGTTGGCTGGGCATCAGACCCGGATGGCCTCGCACCGCGGTGCGGTGCCCAAGCTCAATCCGTTCGTGCTGGCCGACCTCTTCCAGGGGATGACCCGGTTCAAGCGACTGGCCGACAAGATCCCTCTCGACCGACCCTGGACGGCGCCGGGCGCGCACACCCTGGACAACCAGACGTTCGAGACGTGGATCAAGCGCAATCTCCGCACCAAGACCGGACGTGACTACTTCCGGGTGGCCACCGAGGCCGTGTTCTCGGCCGAGAGCGGCAATCTCTCGGCCCTCCACGCGCTCTTCTACGCCCACTCGGGGACCGATCTCGAAGGGTTGCTGAGCACTGACGGTGGTGCGCAGCAGGACCGCATCGTCGGGGGATCGATCCGCATCAGCGAATCGATGGCCGAGCTGCTCGGGGACCGGGTCGTGCTCGACAGCCCGGTGCGCGGTATCCGCCACCGTCCCGATGGGGTGACGGTGACCACCCGCACCGGCGTGGAGCACAGCGCCGACCGGGTGATCATCACCCTGCCTCCGACTCTGGCCGGCCGGCTCGACTACGACCCGGTCCTCCCCTCCTGGCGGGACCAGCTCACCCAACGCCTCCCCGCCGGGTCGGTCATCAAGCTCTACGCCGTCTATGACGAGCCGTTCTGGCGGAACGACGGTCTCACCGGGCAGGCCGCCTCCGACGAGGGCCCGATCAAGGTGACCTTCGACAACTCGCCGCCGGACGGCTCGTCGGGGATCCTGATGGGGTTCATGGAGGCCAACGACGGTCGAGCCGCCTCCCGGCTCTCCCTCGAGGATCGGCGGGCGGCGGCCGTGTCGTGCTTTGTCCGCTACTTCGGGCCGAAGGCGGCGACTCCGGTCGAGTACCTCGAACGGGACTGGATGGCCGAGGAGTTCAGCCGCGGCTGCTACGGCGCCCACTTCACCCCGGGGGTCTGGGGTGACTTCGGTACCGCCCTCACCGAGCCGGTCGGCCCGATCTTCTGGGCCGGCGCGGAGTGCTCCCCGGTCTGGAACGGCTACATGGAGGGAGCGGTCCGATCCGGCGAGGACACCGCCGACGCGGTGGTCGACTCGCTCGGCTGAATAGCCGGCCGGATTCGCCTCACCACCTGGGCCGCAGCGACGCACCGCCGGCCAACGCGCCACGGGGAGGACGCTGAGCTGGGTGTCCCTGCTCCTTGGCCGCATGCCGGGACGGACACCCGCTTCTCCGGGAGGCGGCGCCTGACGCCGTTCCTCAAGGTTGCGGTCCTGGACGCCGATACCTCATGGAGGCAGGACGGCGGGTCGTTCGACAGGACGACGTGCGATCGGAGAGCCACAAGGGGCAGGCACTTCAATGGTGGTACGGGATCGAAACGGATGCGACGGTGCGGCCACGGCGGGGCGCACCCCGCTGACACGGTGGTCGGAGGTCCTCGTTGCCGCCGCCATCGGGTGTGCCGGGCTGGTCGCACTCACCTCGGTCAGCTCGGTGTCCGCCGCCACTCCAACCAGCGCTGCCGCAGCCCCGGCCACCACCCTTGCGACCGCCCCGAGCCGCGCACTCCCGGTCGATCCCCCGATGATCGGAGCAGCAGGCACCGCTCCCCGGGTCGCCGGGGTCGCCCACGCCGCCATGCGATCGCTCAACTGGGGTGGCTATGGGGTCACCGGAGGCCGCGGTGCCTTCACCTCGGCCCAGACCACCTTCGTGGTCCCCGGCCTCACCTCGTGCGGTCCGACCGAGAGCTCGGCCAGTTCGTTCTGGGCCGGCATCGACGGGTTCAGCTCGAACACCGTCGAGCAGGACGGGGTCGATGCCTACTGCAGCAACGGCACCAAGCTCTACTTCGCCTGGTACGAGATCTACCCGCAGGTGCCGGTCATGCTCCCCCGGGTCATCGTCCACAGCGGGGACACCGTGGTCGCGTCGGTCAATTTCCTGGGTGGAAGCACCTATCGGCTCCAGGTGGCGGACGTGACCACCACGACCAGCGCCACCGTGTCGGTGTCCCTCCCCGGCGCCACCAATTCGTCGGCGGAGTGCATCGCCGAGGATCCCGGGACGACTCCGGTGCCCTACGCCAACTACGGCTCGGTCTCGTTCTCCAGCTGCACGGCCAACGGGGTGCCCATCGGCCAGCTGTCGCCGACTTCGCTCACCACGGTGTCCGCCCAGGGGGCCACGCTGGCCGTGCCCAGCGGCCTGGTCCAGAACACCGCCTTCTCGGTGACCCGGCCGGCACCCGCCTCGGCACCGGTGTCGCCCCCGGCCCCGACCCGGATCGCCTCACCCTCCCCGTTGACCACCCCGGTGGTGGGGATGGCGTCGACCCCCTCGGGGAACGGGTACTGGCTGGCCAACGCCACCGGGGGCGTGAGTGTCCACGGCGGGGCCGTGTTCTACGGCTCGATGTCCGGCGCCACCCTCAACTCCCCGATCACCCACATCGTGGCGACCAGTGACGGACTGGGGTACTGGCTGGTGGCCGGTGACGGCGGGACCTTCGCCTTCGGCGACGCCCGGTTCCACGGCTCGATGGGCGGCCGGCATCTGAACGCCCCGGTGGTGGACATGGCTCCCACCGCCGACGGCGGCGGGTACTGGTTGGTGGCTTCGGACGGCGGCATCTTCGCCTTCGGCGACGCCCGGTTCCACGGTTCGATGGGCGGACGTCGCCTGAACAAGCCGGTCGTGGCCATCACCGCCGATCCCCAGACGGGCGGGTACTGGCTGGTGGCCACCGACGGCGGGGTGTTCGCCTTCAACGCTCCGTTCTACGGTTCCACCGGCGGGATCACCTTGAACAAGCCGATCGTGGCCATGGCCGGCGCCGCCTCGGGGTCGGGGTACTGGTTCGTGGCCGGGGACGGTGGCGTGTTCGCCTTCCATGCCCCCTTCCGGGGATCGGCGGGCGGCCAGTCGATCCCCGCTCCCATCGTGGGCATCTCCCCCGATCCGGCCACCAACGGGTACTGGATGGTCGGGAGGGACGGCTCGGTCTACAGCTTCGGGGCCCCCTCCTACGGATCCGGCTGACCGGTCCCGTTCGGGCCGCCGGTCCACCGGCTCCGCTCCCGGGCACGGCCCGCGCCCAGGGGGAGTCAGCCCCGCTCGAGGTCCCCGACGACGTCGACCAGCCGATCGAGCTCGTCCTCGGTGTTGTAGTAGTGGGGCGAGGCACGCACCACCGAGGTGGGGCGGGGCGCGGTGAGGTCGAGCCGTGCGGCGGCGGTCTCGGTGAACGAGACGTTGATTCCGGCGGACGAGGCGGAGGCCACCACCTCCTCGGGAGCGGTCCCGTCGACGGTGAAGGTCACGATGCCCGACCGACGTGCGCCGCCGTCGTGGACCGCGACCCCGCCGATGCCTACGAGAGAGTGGCGGAGCCGTTCGGCGAGATGGTCCACGCGTGCGGCGATGGCATCGACACCCAGGGACAGCGTGTGGTCGATGGCCGATCCGAGCCCGAGGTGCCCGGCCACCGACACCTCGAAGTCGACGAATCGGCCGGCACCCGGTTGGAGCGTGTAGTGCTGGGCGTCGTCCCAGGTGGCCGATCGTCCGTCGATGCCCGGCGGCGAGATGCGCTCGGTGAACTCCTCCCGCACGAACAGGAGGCCCGTCCCCCGGGGACCGCGTAGCCATTTGCGCCCGGTGGCGGTGAGGACGTCACAGCCGATCCGTCCGACGTCGACCGGGGTCTGGCCCACGCTCTGACAGGCATCGAGGAAGAGCGGCACCCCCGCCGCCCGGCAGCGTGCGCCGGCCTCCTCGACCGGATTGATCAGACCACGGTGGGTGCCGATGTGGGTCAGGGAGACCAGGGCCACCTCGTCGATGTCGAGGGCCAGATCGAGGGCATCGAGGTCGATGGTGCCGTCACCCGAGCTCGACACCACCTCGATGGTGGCACCGGTCAGCTCGCACACCTGGAGGAGCCCCAAGTAGTGGCTGTCATAGGCGATCCGGTCGGTCAGCAGGCGCTGACCCCGGCGGACGCCGCCAGCCAGGGCGAACCCCCACAGCGCCTTGGTCCACCCCTGGGTGTCCGATCCGGTGATCGCCATCTCCTCGGGTCGGGCCCCGATCAGTCGGGACGCCGACGCACGGAGGTCGACCAGCCGGTCCGTGACCATGGCTGCGGCCTCGTACCCGCCCCGCTCGGCCTCCAGCCGGAGGTGGTCCACCACCGCGTCCAGTGTGGCCGTGGTGGGCAGGGAGGCGCCGGCGTTGTTCACATGGGCGACCGTGGAACAGCCCGGGGTGGCGGCCCGCTCGGCGTCGACGTCGATGGGACCGGTCACAACCACCGAATCTACCGTGGCCCTTGTAGGGTCGAGTGATGATCGAACCATCCGAGCCGCTGCTCGAGGAGGACGTCGCTCCCGATCCGGTGGTCCAGTTCGGGCGCTGGTTCGACCTGGCCGCCGAGGGGCTTCCGGATCCCGAGGCCATGATGGTATCCACCGCCGACCACCTCGGCCGGCCCTCGTCCCGGATGGTGCTGCTCAAGTCGTGGGGAAGGGACGGATTCGTCTTCTTCACCAACTTCGACAGCCGCAAGGGCCACGAGCTCGACGCCAATCCCCACGCCGCGTTGCTGTTCCACTGGGAGCCGATCGCCCGACAGGTCCGGATCGAGGGACCGGTGGTGCGGACCGACGACGCCACCTCCGACGAGTACTTCGCCAGCCGGCCCCGGGGTAGTCAGATCGGGGCCCACGCCTCCCACCAGAGTCGCCCGGTCTCGTCCCGGCGTGAACTGGACGAGCGGGTGGCGAGCCTGACCGCCGAGTACGAGGGCCGACCCGTTCCCCGACCTCCGTGGTGGGGGGGCGAGCGGATCGTCCCGGAGCGCTTCGAGTTCTGGCAGCAGCGCACCGACCGCCTGCACGACCGGCTCGTCTATCTGCCTGCCGGTGATGGTTGGAGCATCCAGCGTCTCCAGCCCTGAGCCGACCGTTGACCGGCCTCCGGCTTGCGGTGGTCCGGCCTGAGCCCGATACGGGACGGCGAAGTATGTTCTGGGAATGGCTGACGACACGTTCCTGATCGATGACCGGACCAGCCAGTTGCTGGAGGAGATGGACCCCCGGACCACGCCGGTGGAGGAGTTCCGCACCCGTCAGTTCGACCTGGGGCTGGCGTGGGTCTCGTTCCCCGAAGGGTACGGGGGCCTCAACGTGCCGCCCAACCTGCAGCGGGTTGTGGACCGCCGTCTGGGCGAGGCCGGGGCCACCCCACCAGGGGCGAGGGAGTTCTTCGGTCTGACCATGGCCGGACCGACCGTGGTCACCCACGGAACCGACGAGCTGCGTGAGCGACTGCTGCGGCGGACCTTCACCGGCGAGGAGTCGTGGTGCCAGCTGTTCAGCGAGCCCGGTTCCGGCTCCGACCTGGCCGGCTTGTCGACCCGGGCCATCCGGGACGGCGACGAGTGGGTCATCACCGGCCAGAAGGTCTGGAACACGCTGGCCCACATCGCCGACCGGGGCATGCTGGTGGCCCGCACCGACCCGGAGGCCCCCAAGCACAAGGGACTCACCTACTTCGCCCTGGACATGCACGCTCCGGGGGTCGAGGTCCGGCCGCTGCGTCAGATGACCGGCGAGGCCGAGTTCAACGAGGTGTACATCACCGAGGTGCGTGTGCCCGACGCGGACAGGATCGGCGAGGTGGGCGAGGGCTGGCGGGTGGCCATGACCACCCTGTCCAACGAGCGGACCACCATCGGCGGGGGGAGCGGGACCCCGGGGCCGGGTTCGGGAGCCATCGCCGAGGCGGTCCGCATCTGGAAGAGCGACGGGCACCGGCAGAACGACGTCGACCGCGACCGGCTCATGCGCCTGTGGGTGGAGTCCGAGGCCCTCCGTCTCACCAACATGCGGGCCAGCCAGAACCGCAAGGCGGGCAACCCGGGTCCGGAGGGCTCCATCGCCAAGTTGATGTTCGCCGAGGTCAACAAGCGGGTCTATGAGCTGTGCATCGACCTGCTGGGTCCCGCCGGCCTGACCGACTACGACTTCACCATGCGCAGGGCCGAGACGCTCGGTCTGGTCGGTCCGCCGGGCTCGTCGCGCAAGATGTTCATCCGGTCCCGGGCCAACTCGATCGAAGGGGGCACGTCGGAGATCCAGCGCAATATCCTGGGCGAGCGGATGCTCGGGCTTCCGGGCGACGTGCGGGTCGACAAGGAGCTGCCCTGGTCCAAGGTGCCGCGCAGTTGAGCATCCCGACTCCGAAGATGGACCACGGGTGACCGACGCCCGCCACTTCCTCGGCATGGAGCAGATGGGCGACGACCTGCACTGGCGGCTCACCGTCGTGCCCGAACTGACCACGCCCGGCAACTTCCTCTTCGGTGGTTGCGGACTGGGCGCGGCCCTGGTCGCGCTCGAGGCCGCATCGGGACGTCCGACGGTGTGGTCGACCGCCCAGTACCTGTCCTTCGCCCCGACCGACGTCGTCCTCGATCTCTCGGTGACCCTGGCCGCGGTGGGGCGGCGCATCACCCAGGGCCGGGCGGTGGGCCGTGTCGGCGACACCGAGATCCTCACCGTGAACGCCGCGCTGGGAGAGCCTGGCAATCTCGAGGTGGGCGGTGTCTGGGTCACTCCACCCGATGTTCCTCCGCCTTCGGAGTGCCCGCCGCGTCGTCTGCCCGACTTCTCCTCCACCTCGATCTTCGACCGCATCGACGTGCGCCTGGCCAAGGGTCGCACCTTCGAGGAGATCAGCTCGGGGAGCGGAAGCCCCGGCCAACCGGACAGCGCCCTGTGGGCCAGGGTGCCGGGCCATCTGGAGCCGTCGGCGGCCACGCTGGCCATCATCGGCGATTACGTCACCGGCGGTGTGTCCCAGCCCCTCGGGCGTCGGACCATGTCCCGCAGCCTCGACAACACCGTCCGGGTGGTCCGCCTCGAACCGACCGAGTGGGTGCTGTGCGACATCCGCATCCAGGCGCTGGTCGACGGGTTCGGCCAGGGGATCGCCTACCTCTGGTCGGAGAGCGGTTCACTCCTGGCCACCGCCAGCCAGTCGATGAGCGTGCGTCTCTGGGACTAGCCGGCCTCTGGCCGACCGGACGGTCGCCCGAGGCGGCCGAGGCGGCCGATGCAGGGTGCCGCACCTAGTGTCTGGGGGAGCGCCTGGTTCAGGGCACTCCGGATCGACAGGACCCACCGGTCGAACGGTGGGGGATGACCACGCCCCGCCGTTCGCCGGTGGACAGAGCACAGGGAGAACCGATGAAGATCAGCACCTTTCTCAGCTACTCGGGGGGCTTCCGCAAGGCCGCCGCCGACGTGGCCGAGTACGAGAAGGCCGGCCTCGACCTGGTGTGGGTGGCCGAGGCCTACGGGCTCGACGGTCCCAGCCTGATGGGCTACATCGCCGCTCTGACCGAGTCGGTGGAGATCGGCTCGGCCATCCTGCCCATCTACACCAGGACCCCGACCCTCATCGCCATGACCGCGGCGGGCATCGACACCCTGTCCGACGGACGGTTCCACCTGGGCCTGGGGTCGTCGGGCCCGCAGGTCATCGAGGGCTGGCACGGCGTCCCCTTCAACGCCCCCATCGGGCGCACCCGCGAGATCATCGAGGTGTGCCGCACGGTGTGGAAGCGCGAGGCACCGCTGGTCCATGAGGGCACGTACTACAACATGCCGCTACCGGCCGGCGAGGGCACCGGGCTGGGCAAGGCGCTCAAGATCATCGCCCACCCGGTGCGGCCGGCCATTCCCATCTGGGTGGCGGCGTTGGGGGAGAAGAACGTGACCATGACCGCCGAGGTGGCCGACGGCTGGATCCCCATGCTCTTCGTCCCGGAGCGGGCCCGGGACGTGTGGGGACCGTCCCTCGACGCCGGACTGGCCAAGCGGGACCCGTCACTCGGGCCACTGCAGATCACCACCGGCGGCCTCCTGGCCATCGGGGAAGGCGACGAAGTCACCAAGCTCCGTGACCTGGCCCGGCCGATGGTCGCCCTCTACGTGGGCGGCATGGGGGCCAAGGGGAAGAACTTCTACAACGACGTGGTCAAGCGGTACGGGTTCGAGCAGGAGGCCGAGGACATCCAGGACCTCTACCTCAGCGGCAAGAAGGCCGAGGCCGAGGCACTGGTCCCCGACGAGCTCCTCGAGCTCACCTCACTCTGCGGCCCCGAGGGTTACGTGGCCGAGCGGATCGCCGCCTTCCGCGAGGCGGGCGTCACCGACCTGCAGGTCACCCCGATCCCGGTCGGCGACCAGCGGCCGGTCGACCTCATCGCCACCGTGAAGAACCTCGCCGGCTGACCCGGTCCGAGCAAGGCAGGGCGCAACCGCGTTTCCGCTCGCCGACCCTCGGCCACCGGGCAATGATGCCGGACGGCCTCGGGCGCTCCGAGATGGCGCCGTGCGATCCGGTCAGTCCTCGGAGACCAGGTCGCTCTCGACGAGATCGATGTCCGAGAGGTCGATCGACTCCAGGGCCAACAGGGAGTCGAGTTGACTGGCCATGCTCTCGATCTCCTCCGCCTCGTAGTAGCTCCGGTTGAGGGTCAATGTGAGCTGCTCCTGCACGAGGGCGAGCGCATCCTCGGCGGCTGCGGCGGCGTCGTAGACGGAGAACAGCTTGGCCTGCATGGCTTTCGCGGACACGTACCGGGTGCCTCGCTCCTGCGCCTCGGTGGGAAGCGTGCGCAGCTGATCTCCGGGGGTCAGATTCCTGTCCTCAGTCATGTCGTGCTCCTCACTCTTCCGGTTGCTGTATTCCATCTAACACCGAATCGTCGTCGTATCTTCCGCGGCACTGAAGTGTTCATTTGGCCGTAACAGGGTCAAACGGGCCGCTCGGTCCGCTCCGGGAGGAGGAGGACCGCCCCGGACAGGAAGCACAGGGCTCCGACAAAGGTCCCGAGGTTGGTCAGCTCCGCGTTCCACAGCTGACCGGTCGACGGCACGATGTACGAGGCCGCCGCCGAGACGCCGAAGGCTACCGACCCGACCAGGTTGAGCAGGGTGATCCACCACGACAGGTTGTGGGGGGACCACGCCGACCATCCGTGGCACACCTCGAACCAGGCCAGCCCACTGGCCGTCAGGAAGCACACCGAGCCGAGGGCGTCGGGGCGCCACACGTGGTGGGTGGCCGCCTGCTGGCTCACATGGGCGTGGACGGCCACACCGGTGCTGACGTTGAAGAAGAGGGTGCCGACCAGCTGGATGCCGCTGGCCCACCAGTCAATCTGGCCGGGACGGTAGACGAAGACCCTGCTCCATCCCCGGGCGGGCCCATCGGGACCCGAGTCGACCGACTCGCGGTACTGGAGAAAGCCGGCGGAGGTGAAGAAGAGGGAGCCGGCGAAGAAGGTGATCGAGTCGTCCCGGAGCCCGACGGCACCGGCAAAGCCGGGGACCGCCCCGACGGCGAACAGGGTCGCCCCGACGGCGAACAGGGTCCCGATCCACCAGCCCCGGGCACGAGGTGCCCACCAGGTCCCAGATCCGGCGTGCTCCCGGCCCTGCTGCTTGCGGTGACGCCGGGACTCCCAGGTCGCCACCAGCCCGTTCGGCCGCTCGTACTCGATGAAGGTCACGAAGGGGCCGAGTCCCCCCTGCCGACCGGCAGGCTTCCTGGTCCCGTCGGGTACTTCCAGGGTGGAGCGGACCGTGGGGAGGGGACCGCTTCGCCTTGAAGGACCGTCGGAGGGCATCGTCCAAGTATCGCCTGGACCGGCCGGTCGAGTGCGGTGCCCGGTCTCTGCGATGATGACCCGGCTGTCGCCGCCGAAGACCAGGGCGGCCGTACGATCGACGCGGAAGGACACCCGATGGATGCCACCATCAGCGACAAGGACCGGGTCACCATGGTGCGGGCCGCCGTTGCCAGGCTCGGGCGTGACGAGCTCCGCGAAGCGCTGACCTTCACCTCGGATCCGCGGTTCCAGGTTCCCAAGGCGGTGGGCAATGCGCTGAACGCCTTGCGCAAGCACCGTGATCCGGCCGGTGTGGTGGACAAGGTCCAATACCGGGCGGCCCTGCCCTATGTGGCCGCAGCGGCGTCGGACGGCTGCCTGACCCGGACCATCGAGCTGCTGGGAGACGACTCGGACGATCCCACCCGGGAACAGCTCCTGGCTGCCCTCGACGGGCTGGGCGACGAGTTCTCGGTGGCCACCGTCGCCGTCATGCTGGCCTCGGTGTCCGACGGCGACATGGCTGCGTCCGACCTCTGCTTCGATCTGTTGGCCACTGATGATCGTTTTGGCCTGACCGACTGGGCCGACTCCGACGCCGGCCCGCCGGCACCACCCAAGGCACCCAAGCCGGCCGGCGGCACCACCCCTGAGCAGCGTGAGGCCCGTCGGCTGAAGAAGCAGAAAGAGGCCGAGGAACGCCGCAGGAAGTTGGAGACAGCCCGCAAGGCCGGTGAGGAGATGCGGCGGACCCGCAAGAAGGAACGGGCCGCCGGGTCGGAGGGGTCCGAGCGGAAACCGGCAGGGCCGACGGCTGGGTCGACGGCCAGCGTGGCGCCACGGCTCACCCGACGTGCCCACCTCACCCCGGTCCAAGAGGCGGAGTTCGACCGCGACGACCCATGGGTGGCCGGCGTGGTCTTCGCCTGGGTGCCGTTCGATCCGACGGAACCGGACGGGCCGGAGATCGAGGGTGAGAACGGCAAGATGCGGCGGTGCGTGGTGGTGGCGGGGTCGGCGAGCCATCTGCTGGTCCGGCCGGGCTACTCGGAGGGCGGGGTCAAGAGCCGCGACTGGAAGTCGGTGCCACTGAGCCACTGGCGGCGGTCCGGATTCGACCAGCCGACATGGATCGACACCGAGGTGTTGCGGGTGCCCCGTGGCCCGGACCAGACACCGGTGGGATGGCTCTCCGGTGACGACTGGAACGCTCTCTGGTAGGAGATAGGTGGATGCCCGGTGCACTGGGTCCACGGGGTGCATTGCACTGGGTCCACGGGGTGCATTGCACTGGGTCCACGGGGTGCA
>JADGOG010000119.1 GCA_017883065.1 Acidimicrobiales bacterium
GGTCAATCTCACGGAAAGCGAGCATCCACTGACGTTCCGCGACTTCCTCGCAGCGCTCTGGCGCAGAAAGCTGACCATCCTGGTCAGCGTCATCGTCGCGCTGGCGGCGTCCTTCGCGTACTCGAAGGTTCAGCACCCCCAGTACGAGTCGACCGCGCTGGTCCAGTTGACGTCAACCGGTACCACCAGTGGCTCCTCGACCTCATCGAATGTCACGCTCCCCGATCCGTTGCAGCTGCTGGGGAGCACCGCCGTCCAGCTCAAGGCGGCCAAGATCCTCGGTGACCCCAACGTGGCCGGACTGTCCGCCGAAGTGGCCGGCACCATCGATCAGACCACCGGTGCGTTGACCATCACGGCGACCGATCCCAATGCCAGCCGGGCCCAGACGGTGGCCAAGGCCTACTCCCAGGCGTTCGTGGACCAGACCGAGGCGGTGGTCCAGTCCCAGATCGACAAGATCACCACCGCCCTCTCCGGGTTGTCCGCCAAGATCTCGGCACTCCAGGCCGAGTCCGGATCGAGCACCAACACCCTGATCCAGGCACAGATCACCGCCGCCACCCAGACCTACAGCACGCTGCAGGCCCAGCAGTACTCCATCCAGACCGGGGAGCCCTATGCGGCGATCCAGGTGGCGGCCACCCTGCCCACCGCCTCCACCGGTCTCAGCACGTCCAAGATCATCGCCATCGGATTCCTCGCCGGTCTGCTGGCCGGCATCGGTATCGCCCTGGCCCGTGATCAGTTCGACACCCGGCTGCGCACCAGCCCGGGCACCGAGGCCATCACCGACTCGCCGATCCTGGCCGAGCTCCCCCAGGACAGCGAGGTCAAGTCGGGCAAGGTCTCCATCGCCCTCGTCCAGGCCCCCCAGTCCCTGATGGCCGAGTCCATCCGGGACCTCCGCACCAGTCTCCGGGTCATCTTCGAGGACACCGCCTGCCCGATCATCGTGGTCACCAGCCCCGAACCGGGCGACGGCAAGTCGTTCGTGACCGCAAACCTGGCTGCGGCCTGGGCCATGAGCGGCAGCAAGGTCATCGTGGTCTCAGCAGACTTCCGGCGACCCCGGCTCGAGGAGATGTTCGGCCTGCAGGCGACCGGACTCCCCGGGCTGGCCGACCTCATCCGATCCAACTGGAAGAGTCCCGCCGAACGGCCGGTGGCGCCGCGTGAGGCTGCCGGGAGCCCGATCGGTCGGGGCGAGCAGCATCCCGTGCCCAACCTGAGGGCCACACCGGCACGCGGCACCGGCCCGACGGATGCCTCGTCGGTCAACGCCCTGCTTGTCGAGAGCGGGATCTGGGGCCTGAAGGTCCTACCCGCCGGAACCGAGCTCGACAATCCCAGTGACCTGTTCGGCAGCCCAGGGATGCAGCCGGTCCTCGACCAACTGCTCCTGCTGGCCGACGTGGTGCTGCTCGACACACCGCCGGTCCTCCCGGTGCCGGACACCGCCATCCTCGGACGGATGTCCGATGGAGCCGTGGTCATCGCGGCCGAAGGACGGACGGATAGGAGCGATCTCGAACGCACCATCCACCGCCTCGAGACCACCCAGTGCCGGGTGCTGGGCGTGGCCCTCAACCGGGTACGCCGGTCCTCGACGGAGACCTACCAGTCCTACGCCTACAAGCAATGAGGTTCGCCGGGCCAGGTGGCATCCCCGGGCGTCGGGGAGCGCCCCGCACCGGAGCGCACTGATGGCCGGGGACGTCGATGTCCTGGTGGTCGCCTACGGCGCCCCCGGGCTGTTGGACCGCTGCCTGTCCGCGCTGGGTGACCGGTTCTCGGTCGATGTCGTCGACAATTCGTCGGACCCCGAGGTCCGCCAGGTGGCCGAAGACCACGGTGCCCGCTACACGGACCCGGGGGCCAACCTGGGCTTCGCCGCCGGTGTGAATCTCGGTATCACCCTGCGCCCCAGCCCCGATGTCGACCTCTTGTTGCTGAACCCCGACGCGCAGATCGACGCCGACGGCGTGGAGGCCCTGGCCCGCTGCCTGCACCGGTCCCCCGGCCTCGCCTGCGTCGCTCCGGCGCAGACCGATCCGTCCGCAGAGGGTCCCGCCCGCGTCGCTTGGCCGTTCCCGACACCACTCGGGGCGTGGGTCGAGGCCGTGGGCCTCGGACGACTACGCCGTCGGGCCGAGTTCATGATCGGCTCGGTCCTGTTGGTCCGCGGCCCGGCCCTGGCCGAGGTCGGCGGTTTCGACGAACGCTTCTTCCTGTACGCCGAGGAGACCGACTGGCAGTGGCGGGCCCATCAGCTCGGATGGGGAGCCGCGCTCTGCCCGGAGGTCACCGCCACCCACGTCGGAGCCGGGACGGGCGGCGACCCGGTGCAACGGGAGATCCACTTCCACGCCTCCCAGGAGCGGTACATCCGCAAGCACTTCGGCGCCACCGGGTGGCGCGTCTACCGGTCGGCAGTGCTGAGCGGCTCGCTGGTCCGCGGTCTCGTGCTACCCGGTGCCCGAGGTCGCCGCGCCACCGACCGGTTCCATCTCTACCGACGAGGACCGTGCCGGGTCGAGTCCGGCGGGTGACCGTGTCCAACCATCCGCTCTCCATCGTCCATGTGGTGGTGACCGACGCCTTCGCCGGGGTCGAGCGCTACGTCTGTCAGGTGGCCAGCCGACTCGCCGCCGACGGCCACCGGGTGACCACCATCGGCGGTGACCCGGTCCGCATGCGGTCCGAGCTCGACGACCGGGTCAGGAACATTCCCACCTCCACGCTGGTGCGGGCGGCCCGGCTCCTCGCCGGACAGCACCACACCGATGTGGTCCACGTGCACATGACCGCAGCGGAGGGGGCGGCCTGGCTGGCCCGTCCCCGGCAACGGGCGCCGATCGTGGCCACCCGGCACTTCGCCAGCGACCGTGGCTCCAACCTGGTGGCCCGGACGTTGGCCAAGGTGACCAGCCGGTCGGTGGCCTGCGACATCGCCATCAGCCAGTTCGTCGCCGACCGCATCTCCGGCCCGTCGGTGATCATCCCCAACGGGGTCCTCGACCGACCCCAGGCCGGATTGGACTCGACCGCCGTGGTGATGCTCCAACGGCTCGACACCGAGAAGGCACCCGAGGTCGGGATCCGAGCCTGGGCCGGTAGCGGGCTGGGCGACCGGGGGTGGCGGTTGGTGGTGGCCGGGAAGGGCGAGCTCCTGACCGGCCTCGAACGCCTTGTCGCCCAACTGGGAGTGGAAGCGAGTGTCGAGTTCGTCGGGCACGTGGCCGACACCGACGCGCTGTTGGCCGACGCCGCCGTGCTGCTGGCGCCGGCCCCCGCGGAGCCGTTCGGGCTGTCGGTGGTCGAGGCGATGGCCCATGGGGTCCCGGTGGTGGCCGCCGCGGGAGGGGCCCACCTGGAGACGGTGGGTGAGGACGGGATGCTCTTCGCCCCCGGCGACTCCGATGCCGCGGCGGCGCAGTTGGTCGGTCTCGCCGACGACCTGGCCGTCAGACGGGCGGTCGGAGGGCGGCTCCGGGTCCGCCAGCAGACGATGTTCTCGCTGGCCGACCACGTCGAGCGTCTCGAGTCCGTGTACCGGGACGTGATCGACACGGCTCGCCGAGGCTGAGCCCGGATCCAGGTTCAGGGGGTTACGGGATGGCACCAACCGGTTCAGGCGTGGCCGGCGGACCCGGGGGTGGAGGGGGCAGCCGTGGCCCGATAGAGCTCGAGCTGTACGTCGGCCACGCTCGACCACGAGTAGCGAACGGCCCCGGCGATGCCTGCTTCCCGCAACTTCGTCCACAGCTCCGGCTCGTCGAGAACGCGGGCCAGCGCCGCGTGGAGTGCGTCGGCATCCCCGGCTGGAACGAGCAGACCCTCGTCGCCCACGACGTCGGGGAGGGCGCCGCTGTCGCTGGCCACCACCGGGACCCCCGACGCCTGGGCCTCGACCACCACCCGGCCGAACTGTTCGATCCATCCCGGCGTAGGGATCGACGGAACGGCGAGCACGTCGAAGCGGTGGTAGGTCGCGGGAATGTCCTCCTCGTCGACATGCCCGTGGAATACCACCCGGTCGCGGATGCCGAGGGCACCGGCCATGGCCACCAGGGCGTCCATCTCGGGACCGGCACCGAAGATCTCGGCAGTCATCCGGTCGTCGAGTGCCACCGCCCGGAGGAGCACGTCAACTCCCTTGTGCGGGATCAGACGACCGACGAAGCCGACCCGGAGCCGCTGGTCGGGCGGCACCTCTTCGGCCGGTCGGAACCGCTCCACGTCCACTCCCAGGGGCAGCAGCACCCAGTCGCCCCGTAGCCCCTTGCGCCGGAGGATCTGGCCCGCCTCCTTGTTGCAGGTGTACGCACCGGCGGCACGCCGGAGCGACCACCGCTCGAACCAACGGAACGGAGGCGGGTAGCGCTTCTCGATGTTCTGGGCCGAGGAGACCACGAACGGGATGGACCTCCCCCGCAGCCGGCTCAAGAAGAGCACCTCGGCCACCGCCAGGCCGAAGGGCTCCTCGTGCAGGTCGATGAGGTCCCATCTGGTGGAGCCCAGCAGCCGCCACAGTGCGAGCGGATCGTAGAGAAAGAAGTTGGGGTGGCGCCCCACGGTGCGCACCGGGACGACGAAGGTGTCACCTGCCGGGGAGAACGACACCATCGACCCCCCCTCCTCCCAACGGGCCGCCGCCACCAGGGTGAGGTCGACGCCGCGGCGGCGGAGCTCCCGTTCCCGCTCCCGCCAGGCGGTCACCACACCGCTCTTGGAGATCCGGAGGACGCGCGGACGGCCGGTGACCGGTTCGGGGTCCGAGGGGGTCGGCGTCACCCGGCGAATGGTACCTGGGTCCCCCGGTCCGACCGGTGGAGCCCGCCGTGCACGTGGAGCCGGATCGGCCGGATCGGCCGGAGGGCTGGATCGGCCGGAGGGCCGGAGGGCCGGATCGGGATTCCGGCCGGTTTCTCCTCAAGAACTCCCCCACTCCGCCGATGGGAGGTTGTGGGCTGGGCAGGGACTCGACGTTCGCTGGTGCGACCTCGATCGATCGTCGTCACAGCCATCGTCGCCCTCACCGCTCTTGTCACCGGGACCGGTGCGTTCGAAGGGACCGCGCGTGCCAGCGGCCCCACCCACCAGGTCGCCGGCAGCGTGGCAGCGCCGACCACCGCGGACATGACCCCGGTGTGCAAAGCCCCCGACGCCTCGTCCGTCCTCGGGCCGGCACCCGCCTTTCCGGCCGACCCGACCGGCACCGTGGCCAGTCCGCCGGGCGGCGTGGTCAACTTCACCGCCACCACCTCGGGCATCTACGTCAACACGGGCAGCCAGCTCATCACCTACTCCCTGTCCGGTGCCCAGCAGGGAGCGTTCAGCATCCCGGCCGCCTTCGCCGGATCCCAGGAACCCTCACAGCCGGTGGTCGACCCGGTCGGCAACATCTACCTGTCCAGCTACTACAACCAATTGGTCGACAAGTTCTCCCCGGCCGGCCGACTGCTCTGGTCGGTGGATCCCGAGGGGGGCAACCCGACCGGCCTGTTCTCGATGGGCTCGGGATCCGGATTCCAGCTGGCGGTCAGCGTGATCCAGCACAAGTCCCGGAGCGATCTGCTCAACCCGTCCACCGGCGCGGTGATCGGCACCTTCCCCCTGTTCGACGAGTTCGACTACATCACCCAGGAAGCCAACGGGAACCTGCTCGTCTCGGGTGACGGCCGCGTGAAGACCGTCGATCCGACCGGCACGGTGCTCTCCTCGTTCGGCTCGTCCCAGACAAGGGGGAACGGGGTCCACACCGGATCGGGAACCCAATTCTTCTACCCGGCCCAGGCCGTCCAGGGGTCGGACGGGACCATCTACACCCTCGATCCGCTCACCACCATCGAGGCCACCAGCCCGCAGGGCTACTTCCTGGGCTCGACCACGCTCGGTCAGAACAACCTCGGTGGCGGCAACCTCGACATCGGTGGGTACAACTTCTACCTGGTCGGTTCGACGCTCTACTTCCAGGGCGGCGCCGCCTTCAACAACGGGGCCGACCACATCTCCTCGATCCCACTGGCCACCCTCCGGATCTACCTGGACTCCGCCCACGTCCCCTACAACTCGCTCGGATGGGGGGCCGGACTCACCACCGCCGCCGTCGGCAACTACTTCGCACCGGGCACCACCCCTGCCGTCTCGGCCACCTTCGATTCGTGGTGGACGGCGGACGCCGCCCACCTCCAGCTGTCCTACTCGGTGGAAGACACCGCCTCCCTGACCGCCGAGACGGTGCCCAGCCCGACCACCGTCGCCCTTCCCACGTCGGCCAGTGGGTTGGCCAACGTCCCCCTCGCCATACCCACGACCGACCTGCAGCCGGGTCCCTATCTGGTCCAGGCGTCGCTGTACGACACCGGCACGAGCCCCCCGACCCGGATCGGGGCCGCCTGCATGCCCTACACGGTCGGGGCCCCCGGGGACGGCCTCGACCTGGCCAGCCTCCCGGCCGGCGCCGGATCCGGCGGGCCGGCGGACCCTCGGGGGGTCGCCCTCGAGGCCCAGCTCGGCCTGACCGGCCAGCGGGCCCTGGCGTTCAGTTGGAGCAACTTCCTCCCCAACTGCTCGGCCGGTGCACCCAGCGCGGCCACCTGCGGGCCATCGGCCATGAACTTCGCCAACGCACCCACCTCGTACTTCAAGGCGGCGGCCCTGGCCCGGGCCGATCACGTGTCGTTTTGGGTACAGATCGGGGGCGGGGACCCGGTCTCCCCGGCCCTGGTCTCGGGTGGGTGGTGGCAGGCCGATATTCAGGCGCTGGTCAGCTACTACGCCAACCCTCCGGCCACCTGCGGCGCCTGTGCCCCGGTGACCATGTGGGAACCGTGGAACGAGTCCAACAACACCGGGTGGGGCAGCGCCGCCAACTACGTCTCCCAAGTCCTCCGCCCCTTCTACGCGGCGGTCAAGTCCGTCGAGCCCGGGCCGCAGTCCACCGTGATCGGCGGATCGACGCTCGAGCCCTCCGTGTGGTGGTGGCAGCAGCTGGTCTCGGCGGGAGGCCTCGGGGCTCTCGACGTCGCCGCCATCCATCCCTACACCGGGAACAACGACTCCTTCGAAGAAGACGGGATGCAGACCCAGGTCCAGCAGCTCGAGGGGGTCCTCCAGGGCAAGCCACTGTGGTTCACCGAACTGGGCTGGTGGAGCGACGGCGACTACAACTTCCTGGGCCAGGCCAACACCGTGGCCCGGTCGATGATCTGGCAGAAGGTGCTCCACATCCCGGTATGGAACTACTTCTTCAGCGAGGGGAGCTGGGGCAACGACGGGGTGTCCTTCTCGCTGATCCAGTCCGGCGACACCGACGACTACGTCAAGCCGGCCGCGCTGGGCGCCATGGTCGCCGCCGGCCAGATCGCCAACCGGCCGTATCTCACCATGCCGGCGACGGGCATCCCGCAGACCTACGAGGCCACATTCGGGGCGGCGACCGGCGGCGGCACCCAACTCGCCGCCGTCTGGTCCGACGGTCTCTCCACCACCGGTACGGTCTCTGTGACCGCGCCGGGCGGGGGAACGGTGCCGGTCACCGTCACCTCCGAGTACGGCACCTCGACCACCGTCGCCGTGGCGTCGGGCGCCTCCTATGGCCTGCCCATCTCCGACCAGGTCACCTACCTGGCCTTCCCGGTGGGCGACAGCCTCACCGTTGGACCCTCCCAGGTGTTCGGGACTGATGTCGCCACCTCGTCGGCCGGCGCCACCGCGACGGCGTCGTCAGGCGACGCCTCGGCCTCCATCACCGGTTCGCCCCTGGGCAACGGGTGGCACTCTGCACCCGGTGACGCCACTCCGAGCCTGTCCGTGACCCTGGCCCGGGCCACCACGGTCAACCGGGTGATCGTCGATACCCAGTCGGTGGGGAGCACCGCCACCAGCGTGCGCAACTACACGGTCTCGGTCGACCAGCCCGGTGTCGGGTGGACCACGGTGGCCACCGTGGTCGGCCAGTACCGCACCCACCAGATGCTGCTGGCCTTCGACCCGATCGTGGCCGTCGCAGTGCGGATCTCCGTCTCGGAGGTCAACTTCGGTGGGTACTACGGCGGAGGGGTCCCGCCGTGGTGGACCCCGACCGACACGGGCGTGGCCTTCCTCCACGCGCTCCAGGTCTTCGGCGGTTCGGGCTCGCCGGCCCAGGTCAGTGGGTCGAGCTTGTCGCCATTGACAGCCGGGGGACCGGGCACCCCGACGCCACCGACCACCACTCCCCCGACGACGGCCCCGCCCCCGACGACGGCTCCGGCTCCGGCTCCGGCTCCGGCTCCGGTGGCCACGCCGACCACATCCCCGGCCCAGCCAACTGCCCCGCCCTACCAGCAGGGTGTCGGACCGGAGCAACCGGGTGGGTCAGGCGGCTACCGTCTGGCCGGCGGCGACGGGCGGGTCCTCGCCTTCGGCAGTGCCTCCTCCTACGGATCCCTGTCCGGTCGCCGACTGGCCAGTCCGATCGTGGGGATGGCATCGATGCCGGACGCCAAGGGCTACCGCCTGGTGGCGTCCGACGGTGGCGTCTTCTCGTTCGGCAGTGCTCGGTTCTTCGGATCGACGGGGGCGCTCCATCTCAACCAACCCATCGTGGGCATCGCCACCACCGTCGACGGCCAGGGGTACTGGCTGGTGGCCTCGGACGGCGGGATCTTCGCCTTCGGGGACGCCCGGTTCTACGGTTCCACCGGGGCCATCCACCTGAATCGGCCGATCGTGGGCATGGCCACCGCTCCCGGAGGCAAGGGGTACTGGCTGGTGGCCTCGGAC
>JADGOG010000120.1 GCA_017883065.1 Acidimicrobiales bacterium
CCGCCGAAGCCGTAGCGTCTTCCACGATGCAGCCCGTCCTGACCGTCGCCGAGATGTCCGCTGTCGACGCCGCCGCCCTCGAGTCGACCCCTCTCGACGCCCTGGTGGCCCGGGCCGGCCACGCCGTGGCCCTCGCCGCCCTCGAGCTGCTCGGTGGCGCCTACGGCCGCCGGGTGGTGACGATCGCCGGCCCCGGGAACAACGGGGGGGACGGGAGGGTGGCCTCCGCTGTCCTGGCCGGTCGGGGGGCCCGGGTGCAGATCATCGAGGCCGGGTCGCCCACCACCATCGGACCCGTCGACCTGGTCATCGACGCCGCCTTCGGCACCGGATTCCGGGGTGAATTCCGGTTCCCACTTGTCCCGGCGGGGACGCCGGTCCTGGCTGTCGACATCCCCTCGGGCGTGCGGGGCGACACCGGGGAGGCCTCGGGCGCCCCGGTGGCCGCCGACCGGACGGTGACCTTCGTGGCCCTCAAGCCCGGCCTCCTCCAGGGCGACGGCGCACGGCTGGCCGGCATGGTGACCGTGGCCGACATCGGCCTCCCCGCCGGCACCCCGTCGATCACCGTCGTCGAGGACGACGACGTGGCGGCGCTGGTCCCGGCCCGCGCCCGTCAGGGAAACAAGTGGTCGGCCGCGGTCCTGGTGGTGGCCGGGTCCCCGGGCATGACCGGTGCAGCCGCCCTGTGCGCCCGCTCCGCATACCGGGCGGGCGCCGGCATGGTCCGCCTGGGCGTCCCCGGCGCTTCGCTCGCCGACTCACCGGCCACCGAGGCGGTGGGTGTCTCCCTGCCTCAGCGGGACTGGGCCTCGGCCGCCCTCGACGCCGCCTCGCGGTGCTCGGCCGTGGTGGTCGGGCCCGGCCTGGGGCGCGACCCGGCTACCGCTGTCGATGTGGTTCGCCTGGTGGCCGAGTCGCCCGTGCCGGTGGTGGTGGACGCCGACGGTCTCTACGCCCTGGGCAAGGTGGGCGTCGACCGCTCCCTCCAGGCCCGGTCCCGGGTGGTCCTCACCCCCCACGACGGCGAGTACGTCCGCCTGACCGGCGCCGACCCCGGGACGGACCGGATCGCCGCGGCCCGCTCCCTGGCGGGCGCATCCGGAGCGGTGGCCCTGCTCAAAGGACCCACCACCGCGGTTGCCCATCCCGACGGCCGGGTCCGGCTGGCGATGGCCGGGACCACCGCCCTGGCCACCGCCGGCACCGGTGACGTTCTGTCCGGCATCATCGGTGCCCTGATCGCCCGCGGGACCGATCCCCTCGAGGGAGCCGTGCTGGCCGCCCACGTCCACGGCCGGGCCGGGTCGTTGGCCCGGGGGGAGGGCACGGTGGCCGGGGACCTGCCCGACCTTGTCTCGGCGGTGCTGACCGCCCTGCGTCCCGCCGGGGACCGGAGCGGTGGGCGTCGTGGCTGACCGCTGGCGGCCGGCGTGGGCCGACATCGACCTCGATGCCGTCCGGCACAACGCGGGGATACTCAGCAGACTGGTCGCTCCGGCGGCACTGTGTGCGGTGGTCAAGGCCGACGGGTATGGGCACGGCGACCTGGCGGTGGCCAAGGCCGCACTCGAGGGCGGCGCCACCTGGTTGGCGGTGGCCCTGGTCGAAGAGGGGGTGGCCCTCCGGGAGGCCGGCATCGAGGCGCCGATCCTGCTCCTGTCCGAGCCACCGGTGGGGGGGATGGCCGAGGCGGTGGCCCGCCGCCTGGTTCCCACCGTCTACACGGCCGGAGGACTCGAGGCGCTGAGCCGGGTGGTGGCCGAGGCGGAGCTCCCATCGGTGGCGGTGCATCTCAAGGTGGATACCGGGATGCATCGGGTGGGCGCCGATCCCGCTGACGCCCTGGCCCTGGCCGACGCCATCGCCGCCGACCACCGGCTGGAGCTCGGCGCCGTCTGGACCCACCTGGCCGTGGCCGACGGAGACGACCCTGACGACCGGGACTTCACCGCCCTCCAGCTCGATCGGTTCGACACCATCGTGGGGGCGCTCACCGCCGCCGGCCACCGGCCGCCGATGACCCACGTGGCCAACACGGCCGGCACCATCGGGGTGGCCGCTTCGCGTCACGACATGGTCCGGTGCGGCCTCGCCCTCTACGGCATGACCCCCACCCCGGCCCTGGCCTCCGCCCTGTCCGACGCCACCGGCGGGCTTCGCCTCGAGCCGGTGCTCTCGCTACGCAGCCGGGTGACCCATGTGCGCGACCTGGCCACCGGCGAGCGACCCTCCTACGGCCGCCGCCGCCCGCTGGCCGTCCACTCGACGGTGGCCACCGTGCCCGTCGGGTACGCCGATGGCGTGCCCCGCCGCCTGTTCGACCAGGGGGGAGAGGTGCTCATCGGTGGGGCGCGTCGACCGCTGGCCGGAGTGGTGACGATGGACCAGATCGTGGTCGACTGCGGACCGGTGGGCTCCGCCCCGGTGGCCCTGGGTGACGAGGTGGTGCTGATCGGTCGCCAGGGAACCGAGGAGATCACCGCGGGGGAGTGGGCTGAGCTGCTCGGCACCATCAGCTACGAGGTGCTGTGCAACATCGGTCCACGGGTACCCCGCATCCTGCACGGCCAACACCCCGACCCCTCGAGCTGATTCCGCCGACGGGTACCCTCCCGGCCGGTACTCCGCCGACGGGTACCCTCCCGGCCGGTACTCCGCCGACGGGTACCATGCGGCGGTGGCCCCCGGGACCGATCTGGCCGAACTCGCCCGGGACGCCGCCGGCTGCACCAAGTGCCCCCTGTCCGCCCACAGGACCCAGGTGGTGTTCGGGGTGGGCGACCCGCACGCCGACCTCATGTTCGTGGGTGAGGCGCCCGGCCGGGACGAGGACCTCCAGGGTGAGCCGTTCGTGGGCCGCTCGGGCAAGCTGCTCGACCGGCTGGTCCTCGAGGAGCTGGGAGTGGATCGCTCCCGCTTCTACATCGCCAACGTGGTGAAGTGCCGGCCACCGGACAACCGTGACCCCAAGCCCGACGAGATCGCCGCTTGCCGTCCCTATCTCGAGGCCCAGCTCGCCTCGATCGCCCCCACCGTGGTGATCACTCTCGGGAACTTCGCCACCAAGCTGCTGCTCGAGACCGACCTCGGCATCACCAAGGTGCGGGGTCAGGCCTACCCGATGGACGGCTGGCAGCTGGTGCCGACCTACCACCCAGCCGCGGCCCTGCGCTCTGGCGGTGTGGTGCTGGCCGAGATGCGGGCCGACCTGATCCGGGCCAAGCAGCTCCTCGGCTGGCACTCGTGAGCGCCTCCTCGCCACTCGTCCTCCGATCCGACTCTGCCGATCAGACCCGGGCGCTGGCCGGGGTGGTGGCGGGGTCGTGCCTGCCCGGCGACGTGCTGCTGCTCGCCGGCGACCTGGGGGCGGGCAAGACCACCTTCGCCCAGGGGTTCGGCGCCGGTCTGGGCGTCACCGAGCCGATCACCAGCCCCACGTTCACCCTGGTCCGTCAGTATCCGGTGGATTCGGGCCGACCGGTGCGCACCCTGCTCCACGCCGACGTCTGGCGTCTCGAGCATCTCCACGAGATCGTCGACCTGGGCCTGGGCGAACTGGTGGAGGACGGGGCGGTGGCCCTGGTGGAGTGGGGGGACGCGGCCGAGCCCGTCCTCGGGGCCGACGCACTGGCTGTGGACCTGGCCGCCGGCGACGGCGATGACGAACGGGTGATCACCGTCCGCCCCTCGGGTGAGCGGTGGACCGCACGGTGGGACGCCCTGGCCGGTGCCCTGGCCCAATGGCAGATGACGTCGTGACCCTGCTTGCCATCGAGTCGGCCACCGACATGGTCGGCGTCGCCCTGGTCCGCGACGACGGGGCTTCGGCCGAGCGGGTGCACGTGGGTGGCCGGGTCCATGCCGAGCTGCTGATCCCTTCGGTCGAGGAGGTCTGCGCGGTGTCCGGGTGCAGCATCTCCGACGTCGACGTGATCGCCGTCGACCTCGGACCGGGCCTGTTCACCGGGCTCCGGGTGGGCGTGGCCACGGCCAAGGCTCTGGGCCAGGCCTTGTCCGTCGGGCTGGTCGGGGTGAGCAGCCTCGACATCCTGGCCGCCGCCGCCATCCAACGCGCCGTCGAACGCTCCCGTGCCGACCCGGCCGACCCGGCCGACCCGGCGGGCATGGTTGTCTCGGTGGTAGACGCCCGACGCGGGGAGGTCTTCGCTGCCGCCTACCACCTGGACCGGGCAGATGGCTCGAGCGACCCGGTCGACCCCGGAACGGTGCGCGACGACCGTTCCGAGCCGATCACTCCCGATGCGTTGGAGGCGTGGCTGTCGGAGCTGGCCGCCGCCCACGGTCGGGTGACCGTGGTGGGTGACGGGGCCGTCCGTTACCACCATCAGCTGGCTGCCCACGCTTCGCTCGACCTGGAGGGTGCCGCCGAGCTGTCGGCCCCGCCTCCGTTGGCCCTGGCCCACCTGGCCCTGACCCGGCTGGTCCGGGGGGAGGTGCCGGTGGCCGCCGCCGACCTGGTTCCCGACTACCGGCGTCCGGCTGATGCCCGCATCAACTGGGAGCAGCGCGCACCTCGGGCCACACCGAACGAAGCAAGCGGGAACGGGCCCCGGTGACCGAGGGTGTCCGCACTCCGGAGGCACCGGTCGATGTGATCATCGCCCCCATGCGCACCAAGGACCTGAAGGGTGTGCTGAGGGTCGAAGAGGCGGTGTTCCCCCAACCCTGGTCGCACCGGCTCTTCGCGGAGGAGCTCTCGCAGCGAACGTCTCGTGCCTACCGTGCCGCGTGGGTGGGGCGGTCCATCGTGGGCTTCGCCGGCCAGATGTTCATCGACGACGAGTCCCATGTGAACAACATCGCCGTCGACCCGTCCTGGCAGGGGCGGGGGCTCGGCGCCGTCATCCTCGCCGACCTGGTCCGCACCGCCCTCGCCCGGGGGGCCCGTCATCTGACCCTCGAGGTACGGGTGGGCAATGAGCCGGCCCTGGCCCTCTACCAACGGTTCGGCATGGCCCCGGTGGGCGTGCGGAGGAACTACTACCCGGTGACCGGTGACGACGCCCTGGTCATGTGGGTCCGGGACATCGATTCGGAGAGCTATGCCGAACGGCTGTCCGTCATCGAGGCACGGACGTCGCCCGACCTGAGGGTGACCTCCCGGGCCTGACTCCGTCGTCGGACCGGGAGACCGTCACGAACTCCGGCTGCCGAGATCCTGCAGCCCGATGACCCGGACCAGTTCGGGCTTCCCGGCATCGTCGCCGGCCGGGTCCGCCGTGCAGAGGATGATCCGCGGGTCCGCGCCCACCGCCCTCGACCACCACAACGGCATCCAGACCGTCGAGGAGGGCACCGATGCCATCGTGGCCATGGCTACGACCGGGGAGGACGGTCCGACCGGCACCTACACCGACCGCCACGGGACGGTCCCGTGGTGATGGAGGATCCGGGTTGTCCGGGCGCCCTGGCCCCGCCGGACGCTGGCTAGCCTCTCGGCATGGCCGACCGCACCGTGACCCGGGTCCTCGGGATCGAGACCTCGTGTGACGAGACTGCCGCCTCGGTGGTCGATGACGGCTCGGTCATCGTCTCGTCGGTGGTCAGCAGCCAGATCGACCTCCACGCCAAGTACGGCGGCGTGGTCCCCGAACTGGCCGGCCGTGCCCACGTGGAGTTGCTCACCCCGGTGCTGGCCGAGGCGCTCGAGGCCGCCGGCTCCGATTGCTCGGGCACCGGGATCGACGCGGTGGCCGTCACCTACGGTCCGGGGCTGATCGGGTCCCTACTGGTGGGCGTGGCCGAGGCCAAGGCGCTCTCGTTGGCCTGGGGCATCCCCCTGGTCGGGGTCAACCATCTGGAAGCCCATCTCTTCGCCTCCCTCCTCGAGCAGCCCGACCTCGGCTACCCGCTGGTGGTGTTGTTGGTATCGGGCGGTCACACCCTCTTGGTCGAGGTGACCGAGCCGGGTCGCTACCGGCTGATGGGGGGCACCATCGACGATGCCGCCGGCGAGGCCTTCGACAAGGTGGCCCGCTACCTCGGCCTCGGCTACCCCGGAGGTCCGGCCATCGACCGGATCGCCGACCAGGGCGACCCCGCCGCGTTCGCCTTCCCCCGCTCCTACCCCGGCGACGGCTACGACTTCTCGTTCAGCGGGCTCAAGACCTCAGTGGTCAACGCCGTCCGCAAGCACCCCGACGCCGACACCGCCGACGTGGCCGCCTCGTTCCGCCGGGCGGTGGTGGACGTTCTGGTCGCCCGGGCCCGCAAGGCGGCGGCCGATGTGGGTGCCACCGCCCTCTGCCTGGCCGGTGGCGTGGCCGCCAACGCCCTGCTTCGCTCGACCGTCGAGGAGGCGTGCGCCGCCGACGGGATCGGTGCCTTCCTGCCCAGCCGAGCGCTGTGCACCGACAACGCCGCCATGGTGGCGGCGGCCGGATGGTGGCGGCTCCAGCACGGGGACGTGAGCCCGCTCACCCTTGGGGCCGACCCCAACCTCCGGCTGGCCGCCACCGCCTGACGACGGTCCCCCGGGGCGGCCGGCGCAAGAATTCGGCTGGCACTCGCCGGGCGCGGTTGCCAAACGCCGCGGAGATCGCTACCATTAGCACTCTCAACGCTCGACTGCTAACGCGTGCCACAGGAGGCCCGAACCAATGAGTCTGCATCCCCTTGACGACCGCATCGTCGTCCGCCCCGGCGAGTCCGAGGAAACCACCGCTTCCGGCCTGGTCATCCCCGACACCGCCAAAGAGAAGCCCCAGCAGGGTGAAGTCCTGGCCGTCGGCCCCGGACGCCGTGCCGAGTCCAGCGGGGACCTCATCCCCCTCGACATCGCCGTGGGTGACACCGTCGTCTACTCCAAGTACGGAGGCACCGAGATCAGCGCCGACGGCGAGGATCTCCTGATCCTGTCCAGCCGTGACGTACTCGCAAAGGTGACCAAGTAATGCCGAAGATCCTGAAGTTCGACGAGGCCGCTCGCCGCGGCCTCGAGGCGGGGGTGAACAAGCTGGCCGACACGGTCAAGGTGACCCTCGGGCCGAAGGGCCGCAACGTGGTCATCGAGAAGAAGTTCGGTGCTCCGACCATCACCAACGACGGCGTGTCCATCGCCCGTGAGGTCGAGCTCGAGGACGTCTTCGAGAACATGGGTGCCCAGCTGGTCAAGGAAGTCGCCACCAAGACGAACGACGTCGCCGGCGACGGCACCACCACCGCCACCGTGCTGGCCCAGGCCCTCATCAAGGAGGGTCTCCGCAACGTGGCCGCCGGGGCGAACCCGCTCGGTCTGCGCAAGGGGATCGACAAGGCCGTCGCTGCCGCGGTCGAATCCATCAAGGAGCAGGCCAAGGAGATCGACTCGAAGACGGAGATCGCCCAGGTGGCCTCCATCTCCGCTGCCGACACCGCCATCGGTGAGGTCCTCGCCGACGCCATCGACAAGGTGGGCAAGGACGGAACGGTGACGGTCGAGGAGTCGAACACCTTCGGCATCGACCTCGAGTTCACCGAGGGCATGCAGTTCGACAAGGGCTACCTGTCCCCGTACTTCGTGACCGACGCCGAGCGTCAAGAGGCCGTCCTCGACGATCCGCTGATCGTCTTCGTCAACCAGAAGATCAGCGCCGTCCACGACATGGTCCCCGTGCTCGAGAAGGTCATGCAGACCGGCAAGCCTCTGCTGATCATCGCCGAGGACGTGGAGGGAGAGGCCCTGGCCACCCTGGTGGTCAACAAGATCCGCGGCACGTTCACCTCGGTGGCCGTCAAGGCCCCTGGGTTCGGCGAGCGCCGCAAGGCGATGCTGCAGGACATGGCCGTGCTGACCGGCGCCCAGGTGATCTCCGAGGAGATCGGCCTCAAGCTGGACACCACCACCATCGACCTGTTGGGCAAGGCCCGTCGGGTCATCGTGACCAAGGACGAGACCACCATCGTCGAGGGTGGCGGCTCCGAGGACGAGGTCAAGGGTCGCATCGCGCAGATCAAGCGTGAGATCGACGACACCGACTCCGACTGGGATCGCGAGAAGCTCCAGGAGCGTCTGGCCAAGCTGGCCGGCGGCGTCGCCGTGGTCAAGGTCGGAGCAGCCACCGAGGTGGAGCTCAAGGAGAAGAAGCACCGCATCGAAGATGCACTCTCCGCCACTCGGGCCGCAGTCGAAGAGGGAATCGTGGCCGGTGGAGGTACCGCACTGGTCCGCTCCCGTACCGCGGTTCTCGCCGTGGCCGACTCCCTCACCGGGGACGAGGCCACAGGAGCATCGATCGTGGCCAAGGCACTGGCTGCACCGCTGCACTGCATTGCCAGCAACGCCGGCCTCGAGGGCTCGGTGTATGTCCGTCTGGTGGAGTCTGAGTCCGGTTCCATCGGTCTCAACGCCGCCACCGGCGAGCTGGTCGACCTGGTGAAGGCCGGGGTCATCGATCCCGCCAAGGTCACCCGGTCCGCGCTGCAGAATGCGGCATCCATCGCCGGCCTGCTGCTGACCACCGAGGCACTGGTGGCCGACAAGCCGGAGAAGGCCGACCCGGCCGCCGCCGCAGCCGCTGCAGCCGCCATGGGTGGCGGCATGGGCGGTATGGGTGGCATGGGTGGCATGATGTAGTCGTGCGCCGGCTCGAGGTTGAGCCGGCAGCGTCGCCCAGACGCAACTTGATCGGACCATCGGCCGGACCTTCGGGTCCGGCCGATGCGCGTACCAGGGCCGATGACTGCCCCTCGGCCGGTGTCCCGGCGTAATCCCACTTCGGAGACCTGCGTACGCCGTACGCCG
>JADGOG010000212.1 GCA_017883065.1 Acidimicrobiales bacterium
AGCATGACGGGGCCGCCACGCCATTTCGCTGGGTACGGAGATGAGCCCGTTCAAGCCACGCGCCGCGGCCCTCCGGTCGGGCCCCGTTGGACGTTCCGGATCCCCCGTCATCGCTGGACCCATGGCACGGCAGGAGCGGGACAGACAGACCATTCGGGCTGTTCGACTCCATCGGGACGGAGTTGGAGGTGGCGGCGAACGCCTCTACCGGGTCCGGCGGCGCAGGGTCGCGGTGCCGAGGACCAGGGCGGCGGCGACAAACACGGCCACGACGCCGATGTCGACCAGAAACTCGGATGTCACCGTGGTGGACGCGCCCAGTTGTTGCGTTGCACCAACCGCATAGGACATCGGCAGTACGTCGGACAACCAGTGGAGCACGGTCGGTAGCTGGGAACGGGGTATCACAATGCCGCAGAGCAGCAGCTGCGGCAGGATGAAGGCGGGCATGAATTGCACGGCCTGGAACTCAGTCGACGCCAGCGCGCTGAGCGAGAGCCCCAGCGCGGCGCCCAAGACGGCGTCCAATACGGCCACCAGGACGAGAAGCCATGCTGAACCGCTCACGTGAAGGCCGAAGAGGCCGAACGAGAGCCCTGAGACGACCACTGCTTGGATCACAGCGGCGAACCCGAAGGCAAGGGCGTAGCCCATGACGAATTCCGCCTTGGCCAGCGGCATGGTGAGCAGGCGCTCGAGGGTCCCGTTTGTCCGCTCGCGGAGGGTGGCAACCGAGGTCACCAGGAACATGACGATCAGAGGGAAGATCCCGAGCAGGGGCGGTCCGAACCGGTTGAATTCGCCGTCCCGGCCGTGGAGGATCCAGGCGAGCAACCCCATGAGGACGGCCGGAACGGCCAACAGCATCGCCACGGTTCGAGGGTCGTGTCGTAGCTGTCGCAGGACGCGGCCCGTGGTGGCACCGGTTCGTCGCAGGGTCACGCCGATGGATCCTCGATGAGGGCGATGAACGCCTCGTCGAAGTCGGTCGACCCGGTGCGCGCCAACAGCGCCTCCGGTGAGCCGTCCGCCAGGATCCTGCCGTCCCGCATGAGCAGGATCCTCTGGCAGCGCTCGGCCTCATCCATCACATGGCTTGACACGATGAGCGTCGACCCGGCCTGGGCGAGGCCCGCGAACAACGCCCATAGGTCCCGTCGCAGCAGGGGGTCGAGGCCCACGGTGGGCTCATCGAGCACGAGCAGCTGGGGCGATCCGAGCAGTGCGGTGGCCAACGACACCCGGGCCTGCTCGCCTCCTGAGAGACGTCCCACGACCGTGTCGGCGAACTGGCCAAGGCCGACATCGTCGATGGCGCGATCCGCCGCACTGCGTGGCGCCCCCAGGACGGCGGCGAAGTAGCGAAGATTCTCTGTCACCGAGAGATCCGGGTAGACGGACGGCGCCTGGGTGACATAGCCCACGTGATGACGCAGGTTCGGCGATCCAGATGGCTGCCCGAACAGTTCCACGAGCCCGCCGGCCACGATCTGCGTGCCGACCAGGGAACGCATGAGCGTTGTCTTGCCGCAACCGCTCGGGCCGATCAGGCCGACGAGAGTGCCCGAGGGGACGGTGAACGAGACGTCCCGCACCACGGTCCTTCCCCCCCGGTTGACCCGCAGGTGCTCGATTCGAATCGCCGGTTCCACGTCGACTCCCCCCCCTCGTTCACAGTGTCCTCCACATAGTGACGTACTGGGCACCAGCCCCGGCGCACCGGATGCAGGCACTCTCGCCATGCGATGGTCGTGAACGGATCTCGTTCTACGCCCTGACTCGCGGAACCAGACACGCGGGTGTCCGGTCTGGGCGAAGGGCCGATCCAGGCCGGAAGTGTCTGAGCCGGCCAGTGATACCGCATTGCCAGACGGATGCCTGCGTTCCTCCAAGCACGGCTCTGCGACTGGAGCAGGCCGACCTCGGCCGGCAAGCCGTGGTCGAACATGACATTTGGTCACCATCTGAACCAAGCCAGTACTGAGATATCGGAGTGCAAGTGAGCGCAGATGATCCGGCTCCCGCTGGTAGGCAAGCACCCGACGCGGAGCCCGGCGATGTTTCGACAGGACCGGTTCGGCCGTACAGGTCACCGCCTGACTTGGACCATCCCCTTGGATCGGGCGACGTCGTCTCTCCCAGGGACCGACGTCGTTCGCAGATCTTCGGAGTCGCTGCTGCCGTCATCGTGGTCGGAGTCGTGATTGCCGGTCTCATCGTCTGGTCCGAGGCCGCCGCAGTCATCTCAGCCGGGAATGGCACGGCGACGATCACGTGGCAGCCGGCAACAGGCGGCGGCAGCTCCCCTGGCAACCCGCCGCAGCCGTTCATGGGATCCATGCATGGCCATGCCGTATCCGGTCTCGCCACTGCTCCGCTCTCTACGAACGGCCTCAACCCGCCACGGAGCCCTTCGGCAGCTCGGTCCGAGTTCCAGGCGTTCCGGTACCGGGGCAAGTTCGCCGGCAAGCCGTTCGATCTCGGCATGTACGTCAGGGCCCCCATCGGGGCGTCGACCGCCCTCGCGGGCCTCGTGGTGAAGGGCTCATACAACGGTGAAGAGGTGCATGCCGTCGTCGGCGATCCTCCACCAGCGTCGCTCGATTCCGGTGGATCCATCCAGGCGGGCCTTCACGGCACCATCGGTCAGTGGAACGTGTCGGGAACCATCTCCGGCCCGACAGGGACACCTCAGAGGCAGACGGCCACGGCGACGTTCGCAGTGACCAAGTAGCGGGTCGCCGAGGTTCTGCGGCGTCGGCGTCGGCGTCGTCTGTGTCGTCGGTCTCGTCGGTGTCGTCGACCATCACTGGCTGGCACGGGAGCCGGTCTCCTCGTGATCGCTCGCCATGGTGTCCCCGGCCGGGACGGTGGAAGCAGGCAGACGGTCCGGAACCATCTGCCCCCGTGTCGGGCGCCGCTCCGGGAAGGGCAGGCCACGGTGTCGTGGGGCTGATGGCCGGGGACAGGTGACAGCCCTGAGCTCTCGACCCGTGCCGGAGTCATGCCTCATTCCCTGGGCGTAGGAGCAAGGGCGCGCAGTCGAGATGTGCACGCCTGCGGATCCGGTCCGATCGCCCGCCTGCTCGGCGCACGTGAGAACCCGTCCGAGCAGCTCCTTGGCGATCACCACTCGCTGGATCTTGCTGGTGCCTTCGTCAATCCG
>JADGOG010000033.1 GCA_017883065.1 Acidimicrobiales bacterium
CATCGACGTACCGATCTTCGCCTTCAGCCACTGCCGCGACGTGGTAGCCGCGGTGACGAAGGCCGGTGGGCTCGGAGTGCTCGGCGCGGTGGCGCACAGCCCCGAACAGCTCCAGATCGATCTGGACTGGATCGAGGCAGAGGTTGGCGAGAAGCCCTACGGAGTCGACCTCATCATCCCGGCCAAGTACGCGGGCGATGAGGGCGGCGGCTACACGGCGGCCGACATTGCCGCGCTGATCCCCGCCGAGCATTGGGAGTTCGTGAACGACATTCTCAGGCGCTACGACGTCCCCGAGTTGCCCGACGGCGTGACCAGCGGACTGTTTCGCATCAAGGAAGACACGCCGGCCCCCTTCTCCGCACTGTCCGCCGGCCCACAGCTCGACATCGCGCTGGCCCACCGCACCGCCTTCGTGGCCAACGCGCTGGGCTCGCCGCCCCAGCACATGATCGATCGCTGCAAGGAGGAGGGTCGCCTGGTGGGTGCGCTGGCCGGTAAGGCCGTGCACGCCGAGCGCCACGTGCATGCCGGGGTCGACATCATCATCGCCCAGGGAGGCGAGGCCGGCGGCCACACCGGCGAGATCGGGTCGATGGTCCTGATCCCCGAGGTGGTGGACGCGGTCAGACCGGTGCCCGTCCTCGGTGCCGGAGGCATCGGCCGCGGCCGCCAGATGGCGGCCGCCATGGCGCTCGGAGCGCAGGGCGTGTGGTGCGGATCGGTCTGGCTCACCACTGACGAGGCCGAAACGCACCCGGCCGTCAAAGAGAAGATGCTCAAGGCCACCAGTGCCGACACCATCCGCTCCCGTTCGCGCACGGGCAAGCCGGCCCGCATGCTCAAGTCGGCGTGGACGGAGGAGTGGGACGACCCCACCCATCCGGCACCGCTCGGCATGCCGTTGCAGCCGATTCTCACCGCTCAGGCCATTGAGCGGATCGACCGGGCCGCGGTCAAGTCAGGCTCGGGCGCCGAGAAGCTGGCCAACTACTTCGTTGGTCAGATCGTCGGCACCATGAACGAGACCAAGCCCGCCGCGACCGTGGTCTATGAGATGGTCGACGAGTTCATCACTGCCATCCAGGAGGTCTCCAGCCAGATGGATGCCTGACCCTCGACTGGTCCGGATCATCTGCTCAGGGGCGGCGGCGGCGGTTCCGGGCCCGGTCGACCTTCCGGGCGGCGGCGGAGCGCTCCTCTTTGAGCCCTGCCTTCTCCTCGATGATCGTGAGGTACTGATCCCTTTGGGTGGCCGAGACAACACCTTCGGCCACGGCGCGCTCCAAGGCGCAACCCGTCGTGTCGCGGTGCGTGCAGTCACTGAAACGACATTGCTCGGCGAGGGCGTCCAGTTCGGGGTATTGATGCTCGCCACCCTCGTCCTCACTTTCGCCCTCGCCCTCGCCCCACATGGTGGCGGCCCGGATCCCCGGCGAGTCGATGACGGCCCCTCCCCCAGGCAGCGGCAGGAGCTCGCGATGACTGGTGGTGTGTCGGCCCTCGCCGCCACGACCGACCTCACCGGTCTCTTGGGTCTCTGTGCCGAGGAGCAGATTGGTGAGTGTCGATTTCCCCGCGCCCGATGACCCCAGGAGGACGATCGTCCGGCCCGCGGTGATCTCCCGGAGCCGGTCGAGACCCTGACCGGTCTCCACGCTCGTGGCGACGACCTCGACACCCTCGAGGATCCCGTCGAGGTCGTGGAGCAGGTCATCGACGGTGGTCACGACATCGACCTTGGACAGTACGAGCACCGGCCGGGCGCCCGAGTCCCGGGCGAGTGCGATCATGTCCCGGAGCCGCCCGCTGCTGACCTGGCTGTCCAGGGCCCAGGTGACCAGAACGACATCGACGTTCGCTGCCATCAACTGCGGCTCGTGCCTGGTCGACACGGCCCGGCGGACGAGAAGGCTGCGACGCTCGAGCCTCACCAGCTCGCCGTCCCCTGCGTCGACCAACCAGTCCCCGACGACGATCGGAGGGCAATCCCTGAGAGGCACTTTCCTGGTTGCCCCTTCACCTTGGATGGTTGCCCACCCGCGATCGACCCGAACCACGCGAGACGCCAACTCCGGAAGGAGTCCTGCGGCCAGCGTCTCAGCCACTCTCGCCTCGTCGAAACCGATCCCGGCGAGCGGATGGGGTCCGGGGATATCCGATTGAGTCACGTGATCATGTTGCCAGTGTCGCCTCGTCGTGGTCGGAATGCAGAGGAATCGGTCCAGCCTGACATCAGCGGTTCAGCCAGTGCGCATGCTCGACTATCCGTGGGCGCCGAACATGCCGACCGGGCCGGTGACCAGGACCTTTCCGTGGAGCCTTGAGGTCACTGCAGAACCCAGGCGGTTCGTTTGGGCCCAACACCAGTCGCGAGCAGTCCTGGATCCGGCAGTCCGGTACAGTCGTCCATCAGCCGAATCGGAAGTCAAACGGCGCTGCGGGCTCTCACATTCTCGGACCATCCTGATGGACGAGCGGCCTCTGTCCTGCACCTGCCTCACCCACTGCGCGTCTTGCGTCACGCCCTCCCGGTCATTCTCGAGAGTGTCGTGGCCCCAGTCGCCGCCTACTACTGCGTGCTCCTCGTCGCCGGCTTCCGGGGGGCGCTCCTCGGCGCTCTGGCCTGGTCGTACTTCCTTATCGCTCGGCGGGCGTGGCGCCACGAGCGAGTCTCGACCCTGCTCATGCTCGGTACTGCATTGCTGACGCTCCGCACGATCATCTCGTTCGTCACCGGCAGCGCCTTCGTCTACTTCATCCAACCAACGGTGAGTGCCTTTCTGGCATCGTTCCTCCTCGTCCTCAGTGCCCTGGCCGGTCGACCCTTCACCCAACGGTTCACCCACGACTTCTGCCCACTCACCCCTGAACTCCTGGCCCGCCCCAGCGTTCACCGCTTCTTCGTCCGGGTCTCCTTCCTGTGGGCCATCGCCATGTTCTTGAACGGAGCCATCGTCCTCACGCTGCTGCTCACCGCGTCGGCCACCTCCTTCCCGCTCGAACGTCTCGGGGCGACGCTGTCCCTGACCGCCGGAGCCATCGCTCTGTCAATCACCTGGTTTGCTCGAAGCATGCGCCACGACGGGGTCACCGTGCGTTTCGGCGGTTCCCGGACGCTCGCACTCCCTTCTGACGTCTAGACCTCCCCTCGATCGAGCCGAATTCTGTGGCTGCAGAGCTGCCATCCTTGGCGCCACCAGGGACTGTGCTCGGAACGGTCAGGACCTCGGATGCAGTCCGGCCAGGTCAACCGGGTTCTTTCGGTAGCCCGCTCGACCTGAGCGGGTCTTTTGGCCCTGCCGCCGGAGCGCCGGGACCCGCACAATGAATTCGACACAGAAGCGACAGCCTCAGTTCTGCGGGTGCTGGTTCCGGGGACGAAGTCCTTTCCGAAGGAATGGGGCGAAGAGACGAAGGTGGAGTCCATGGGCGATTTGGCCAGTTCGATCGGTGGGACCTGGTACAACGAGTTGGAGTCACAGCTCCTTCTCGAGGCGGACAGTTCAGGCCGATTGTCCGGAACCCTCCGTTCTGGCGTCGGCGAGGGACCTGATCACTATCCCCTGACCGGCTTCTACAGCCCGGTGTCGAAATCCAATGGAGCAGTACTGGGCTTCGTGGTGTGCTGGCCCAACGTGCACTCACTCACCGCATGGACGGGTCACTTTCACCCCGATGAGGACGTCATCACTGCGACCTGGCTTCTGGCCGGCGAGTCCGGCGAGTGGCGATCGACGAATATCGGCCACGATCTGTTCTCTCGCACGTCGGTTGGGAACGTGAGGAACGCTCCGATGGCCGGATCGTCGGTTCCTCACTCTCCGAACGACATCAAGGCATAGGAGTCGGCAGGCACAAGGCGACGGATGGAGGGGACGACCATGAGTCCCCGAACTGCGGGCCGATCACCCGGCATCGCGAGTCGGACCCCGGGACGACCCCCGACCCTCTCGAGTGTCCGCGACTCAACGGGCATGAATCCAAGTTCGAGGGGTGCGGTCACCCAACTCCGCAATCGGAGCATTGTGCTGGCCGACCGGAGATCCCGTCCGATTCCTGATTCGTCACCTGAACGCCGACTGCACCTCGAATCTCGACGAGATCTTCAAGTCCGAAGGCATCTCCATCATCCGCACCCCCGGTGAAGGAACCTCGAGCCATTTCCTTCGCTAAGCGTTCTCGTCGGCACTCTGCGTCGTTAGTGCTCATTGTCTCCGACGATGAGTGACCGCGGGCCACGGGAATGTGACCAATGGCCCTCGGTTTCCAGCGCGTGCGAGCGTACGCTGACCGCGCCGGTCAGTGTGAGGAGGAGGCCATGGGTACCTTGCCAGAGTCCGTGCGGGACTCAGCGAATGGCGGGGCTGGTTCAGCCCGGCCTCCAGGATCGCTCAGTCGTTGCGTTGCGCGATCGGTTCGGCGGTATGCGGCACTCTGGTTGGTGCCTGTTCTGGTCGTCGGGACCGTCGCCTTCAGCTCCGGGGGGCACTCTGTCCCGGCTTCCGCTGCCAGCGAGTCGAGCAATGGCTACTGGCTGGTGGCCTCCGACGGGGGCATCTTCACCTATGGCGATGCCAACTTCCACGGGTCAGCGGGCGCCATCCACCTCAGCGAGCCCATCGTGGGCATGGCATCCACGCCGGGCGGTGGCGGCTACTGGCTGGTGGCCTCCGACGGGGGGGTCTTCACCTACGGGGACGCCGGGTTCTTCGGGTCGGCCGGCCACATCCGATTGAGCAAGCCCATCGTGGGCATGGCCTCCACTCCGGACGGCGGCGGCTACTGGCTGGTGGCCTCCGACGGGGGGGTCTTCACCTACGGGGACGCCGGGTTCTTCGGGTCGGCCGGTGCCGTCGCCCTCAACAGGCCCATCGTGGGCATGGCGCACGGGCTGCCTTCCGCGACGGGCAATCCCACGATGACCACTCCCACCACGACGGCCTCCACCACGACCACTCCCACATCAACGTCCACGTCCACGTCCACATCAACTTCCACATCCACGACGACCACCACGAGCCCGCCTCCGAACGGCGATCCGGTCATCGCCGCAGCGGGTGACATTGGATGCGGTGCCTCGGACCCGAACTACCAAGGTGGAAACGGCACTGCCTCCGCTTGTCGGCAGAAGTACACGTCGGACTTGCTCGTCGCCGGCAACTACTCGGGCGTGTTGACCCTCGGCGACAACATGCAGAGTGATCCGTCCCCCACGGGCTTCGCGACGGTGTACGGCCCGACCTGGGGTCGCGTGAGGTCGATCACGCACCCCGAAGCGGGCAACCATGACTATGGCTACTCGGGGGCCAAGGGTTACTACGGGTACTTCGGTTCCGCAGCGGGAGATCCGTCGAAGGGCTACTACAGCTTCGACGTTGGCTCGTGGCATGTCCTCGCGATCAACAGCAACTGCACGGAGATCACCGGTGGATGCGCCGCAGGAGGAGCACAGGAACAGTGGGTTCGGGCCAATCTGGCGGCAAACGCCGGGAAGCGGTGCACGCTCGCCTTCTTCCACCACCCTCGCTATTCGAGTGGCTACGACGGAGACAACACCACCATGAGTCCCATCTTCCAGGACCTCTACAACGCCGACGCCGACGTGGTCCTGAGCGGACACTCACACGACTACGAGCGGTTCGCTCCTCAGGATGACGCATCCAATCTCGACACTTCTCGGGGGATCACCCAGTTCGTCGTCGGCACCGGCGGAGCCTTCTTCACCGGCTTCAGCACGATCAAGCCCAATAGCCAGGTCCGACAGAACACGACATTCGGAGTGCTCCAACTCACTCTGCACTCGACCAGCTTCGATTGGCACTTCCAGCCCGAAGCCGGAAAGACATGGACGGACACCGGCACACGGGCCTGCCACTAGCCAACGCTGCCATCACTCGACCGGCCCCTCAGCTCCCCGGATCAAGTGCTGTTGGCTGGGCTGACCGGTTCATGCGCACCACAGTCGGTCAGCGATCCGGAGCTGACCCGGATCCGCCGGGCACCCTCGCCATCCCGGCGACAGCACCAGGTGCGGTGACCACCATCCCCAGGTTGCGCCCGGAGTAGACGCAGTCGGCCAGAGAGAGCCCGCTGACGTAGGAGCGAGACGCCACTCCGGCAGCGCACCGACCGACCGCGTAGAGGCCGGGGATGACGGTGCCGTCGGACCTCCGCACCCGCTGGTCCTCATCCACGTCCAGCCCGCCCAATGTGATGTTCGGCGCCGGGAACAACACGCTGTCGAGGTGACAGGGTACGGCGGTGAAGGGAGGGGTAGCGACCGGGCGTACCAGGTCGGCTGACTTTCCCATGGGGTCGGGCTCACCGAGGCGGGCCATCTCGTTGTATCGGTCGACGGTCTCCTGCAGCCGGGCAGGCGGAATGCCGCAGCGGACGCCAAGGGCCTCGATGCTCGGGGCGACCACCCGGTTGAGATACAGGTTGATCGACCCGAACACTCGGGGGAAGGCCACATGGCTGGCCCGACCGCTCACGAACTGGCGCAGCGATCGGCTGTGGAGTGGGGCCGAGGCTCGAATCTGCTCGAGGATCTTCCGGCGCGCACTGCGGTCGAGGATCAGCCAGGCCCGACCTCCGTGCGACGCGATGTGGACTGACAGTGTGGCGGCGTACAGGCTCTCGTCGCAGACTCGCTCCCCGTCGGCATCGACAAGGACGCCGTGGCAGAAGGCGCTCGGTGGCGCGATGAAGCGCGAGGCTCCGCAGCGATCGGCGAGCCGGAGGGCAGCCCCTGCGGCCTGGGCCAGGATCATGCCCGAACCGTCGTCCCCTGCCGTGCCGAGCGGCATGGCCCGCGCGTACACAGGGGCATGGGTGGCCAGTAGATCGTGGTTGAAGGAGAAGCCACCGGTGGCCAGCACCACCCCCGAACGAGCTCCGACGCGCACTCGCCGTCCTCGCCGTTGCTCGAAACGATCGACGGCCGCGGTCAGTCGCGTAGGTACACGGTGAAGCACGGGGCCGACAGTGTCGAGGAGGCGGAAGGAGACCGCGTGGACAGCCCGCGTGACCAGGTCCGCCGGCAGGACCAGCGTCTCCACCCCCACCACCTGGCCGGAAGGATCGGTGATCAGGCCTACGAGCCGTGTGCGGGTCCGGACATCCACCCCGGCCTCAACCGCGGCCCCGTGCAGCGCCTCGACCAGGTCGTGACCGCTCATGCCCCTTCCCGCCACCCGGTGACCGCGGGCGACGGCCGGCACCTCGCCTGCATAGTGCTTCTCGTTGCCGGAGAAGTAGAGGCCCACCTGGTCGTCCACGGGCACGACGGTCTTGGCGGGGTCGAAGCCCATCGGGAATCGCACGCCGTGCGCCTCAAGCCAGCCCAGGTCCTCGAGACTGCGACGGCAGAAGCGGCTCAGGCGGGCGTCATCGACGGGCACTCCCTCCTCCAGAGCCAGGTACTGCTCCATCTGGTCAGGGTCGTCATGGAAGCCGGCAGCCTGCTGTTGTGCACTTCCGCCCCCCGCATAGATGATCCCGCCGCTGCGAGCCGACGCACCCCCCCGGCCCCACCGGTCGATGGCGATCACCCGGGCACCGTGCTCCGCCGCCTCGATGGCCGCGACCGAGCCGGATGCACCGAAGCCCACGACAACGACGTCAGTCTCCTCGTCGAATGCGGTCCGACTCTCGCTCAGCGGGGACATGGTGGACCTCCGTGGTTCAGGTGTGGGGCGTCAGCGAATCGAGCTGCCACGACCCACTGTCGCTGTAGGTGATGTCGCCGATCACCGAGCTCGTCACCAACCGGTAGTTCCGCACCGTCTTGAGCGGCAGGCCGGTGCTCGTTGCGAACCACCACGACTCGTCGAGGATGCCGTGCTGGGCGCCCGAGATGGTCTGGTGGCGATTCATCTCGACGGCTCGGACCGGCGTCCCACCGATGCGGAGTGTCTGCACCCCGACCACGGTGACGGTGCCTGCGGCCACACTCGGTCCGGACACGGCGGTGTTGGTGCCGGTGCATCGCTGGGCGAAGGTCTGGCCGCGCACAGGAGCCTGCACCACGATCGGGCTGGGAGGGTTGCACGTGTACTGGCCGAGGTTGGTGACCGAGGTCAAGCCGAGGTCCCAGGACTGGTAGTTCCTCTGGGCCACGAGCAGCAGCTGACCACCCTGGGGACAGAAGTCGTACTCGTGCCAGCTGGCCGTGTTGTAGTCGATCCGCCACCGCCAGCAACCGTCGGCCAGATAGGTGATGCCGACCGGCATGATCGGGCCGTCGGTCTGTGAATTGGGTGGTTTGGAGATCCGCTCGGTGCCATGCCCGGTTACCCGGTAGACGCCCGCAGCCGGGAGCTCGAAGCTCCGTACCGTGGGCGAGGTGGTGGTGGTCGACCTGAACTGGCGGGTGCTCGCACTGAGCGACTTGGGACCCGGATGGCCCCGCAGGGCGTAGCTGCCGAAAAGTACCGCGGCGATCACCACCACGACGGCAATCACGATGAGAAGGGGCGTACGGATCCAGTGATGGCGATGGGTCGAATTCTCAGCAGCGGCCGCCTCGGCCGGCGGCCCACCCCGGTCGGGTGGTTGCTCGGGCCCCCGCTCTCCGGCGATCGCCGACCCGCTCCCACTGTGCCTTTCGGTCATGTCGCTCGCCTCGTTCACCCGGTCGTTCCCGGTCAGACAGCCTTCATGCCGGGCACGACTTTGGTGCGTCCCCTTGACTCTCGCGCCGCTGGGGCTGGCCGCCTAGGGGCCAAGGTCCCACCGGAAGTTTCCTGGGCGCCGCTCGGCCAGACCTCTCGGATCCCGGGGCGGCCTAGCATTCCGTCCATGGATGGCAGCCCTGGTCCTGAACCGACCACCGCTGTGGTGACCGGGGCCACCGGCTATGTCGGGGTCAACCTCGTCCGCCACCTCCAGGAGACAGGGTGGCAGGTGCGGACAGTGGGCCGCCGGCCGCTGGCTGGGATCGATCCGTCCAGGGTCCACCACACCATTGCGGACGTGCGCCAGCGCAGCGAGCTCCTACCCGTCTTCGAGGGGGCAGCCGTCGTCTTCCATCTGGCCGCCAAGGTCACCCTGGCCACCGTCGACCCGGAGGCCTGGGAGGTCAACGTCAGGGGTCCGGCCGAGGTGGCTGCCGCCGCCCTCGAGGCCGCAGTCCCCAGGCTGGTGCACTGCTCGTCGGTACAGGCCTTCGACCTGGCCCTGTCCCGCCGCCGCCTCGACGAGCGCAGCCCCCGGGCCACCAGCCCCGACCGCCCTCTCTACGACCGGTCCAAGGCGGCCGGAGAGGCGGAGGTCCGCCAGGTGATCCAGTCCGGCTTGGACGCCACCATCGTCAATCCGACCGGCATCATCGGGCCGGTAGACCTGGGGCCGTCACGGATCAACTCCATCATCGACCAGGCGGCCCGCGGCCGCCTCCCGGTGGTGGTGCAGGGCGGCTTCGACTGGGTCGACGTACGCGATGTCGTGCTCGGTCTCGTGGCGGCGGCCGAGCGGGGAAGGACCGGTGAGAACTACCTCCTCCCCGGGCACCGGGCCACCGCCCTGCACTTGGGTCGGCTGGCCGCAGGTCTCAATGGTCACTTGGGTCCGGTGCTGGCCCTCCCCGGAGGCCTGGCCAGATGGGTGGCACCGTTGGGCGAACGGGTCGGTCGGCGCATCCATTCCGAGTCGTTCACTCCGGCCTCGATCGGCACGCTCCTCGATGACCCCCTGGTCGACGGGTCGAAAGCAGCAACCGAGCTCGGTCACCACCCACGACCGCTCGAGGACTCGGTTCGCGATACCGTGCGTTGGTTCGAGGGGGAGATCCGGCTCTGACGCCGGAGGAACGCGAACGGGTGGGTCAAGCCTCTCGGCTCGATGGGGGAGTATGGATGATGAACTTCGATCTGCGGCATGTGTCGATCCATGGCCACGACATCGGTTATCGGATGGCGGGAGAAGGGCCGGCCTTGCTGATGATCCACGGGATCGCCGGCAGTTCGCGGGCGTGGCGCGAGGTGATGCCCACCCTCGCCCGCCACTACACCGTCATCGCTCCAGACCTGATCGGCCACGGCCAGTCGGACAAGCCGGTCGGCGACTACTCCCTCGGGGCGTACGCCGGCGGGATGCGAGACCTCCTCGGCGTACTCGGTGTGGAGCGGGCCACCATGGTCGGCCAGTCCTTCGGCGGTGGTGTTGCGCTGCAACTGGCGTATCAGCACCCCGAGTGCTGCGAACGGCTCGTGCTGGTCGACAGCGGCGGTCTGGGGCGGGAAGTCAGTTGGGTCCTGCGACTCATGACCCTGCCCGGCACCGAGCTCATCATGCCGGCGCTCTTCCCGTCCCTGGTTCGCGAGCGTGGCAATGACATCAGTCGGATGCTGTACAGACGCGGCGTGCGCATGGGTCGCATCGGCGAGATGTGGAGCGCCTACGCCTCGCTCACCAAGTCTGCCAACCGCCAGGCCTTTGTCCGGACGATCCGTGCCGTCATCGACCCGGGAGGTCAGACCGTCAGCGCCATGGACCGCCTGCACCTGGCAGCGCAGTTGCCAACGCTCATTGTGTGGGGGAAGAACGACACCATCATTCCGGTCAGCCACGCCCATGCCGCCCACGAGGCCATCCCGGGCAGCCGTCTCGAGATCATCGACGACTGCGGGCACTTCCCGCACGTGGAGGACCCTGAACGCTTCCTCGACGTGCTCCTGGAATTCCTCGAAGCCACTGAGCCGTCGCACATCGGAGCGCGGGGCACCCAGCGCATCCTGTGGAACCGGGCCTCCGCCTGACGTGTGGGTACCGAGATTCTCCTCGGATCCCCCTGACCATCGACTTCCCGCACTCGGCTGCACCGACAACCCTGTGGGCAGTCTTGGGCAATGGCGTGTGAGGCGGCTCGGTCCGGGTCCAGTCAGGTCAGGTCGGGCTCCGTGATCAGGCCGGAGTGATCAGGCCATAGTGCCCGTCGTAGCGCCGATACAGGACATTCCCCCGTCCGCTCACGGCATCGGCGAAGAAGACGTGGGGCTCGCCGCCTGAGTTGAGCCGCTCGACAGCCTCCTCCAGAGTGAGCGTCGACGGGTGCGCCGTGGACACCTCCACCTTCTCCGCCGTAGGTCCGATATCGGCATCCAAGGGAACCTGACGGGTCAGTCGATACGAGCCGTCCTCGAGCCGCTCCATGATGCTGTCCGCCCCGCTGGCAAGATCGCAGAACAGGTAGAAGTCGTAGTCGAACTGCTCCATGTCGAAGACGGCCTCATCCGGTATGAGCTCGCCGAGGGCGAACGACTTGTGCCGGACCAGTTGGCGGTCCTCCGTCGGTCGGTCGAAGTAGGCGGGCCGGATCGTTCGGAGGTCCCCGTGCCGCCACTCCCCCGGCCCGGGAGCCGGATCACGGCGACGAACGAACTCGCCGTGCCTGGCCCGGTGCTCCAGCCTGTCCCGCAATCGGCGGATCAGGATGTCGATCGCCTCTGGCATCGTGTGCGCGGCCACGTGCGCCTGCACCGGATCGCCGTCCACATCGAGGGATGCCTTCGCCACCGCCCGACGACGCCTGGCCGGATCCGGCTCCATTGCCAACTTCAACCGGGCGAAGAGCACGGGCTCCTCGAGCTCCTCCACCAACCGCAGGACCGAGTCCCGGGCATTGGCCTTCGCGCTTTCGCCGACGTCGCCCTTCGTCGTCAGCTGGATGTCCAGACGGACGGCTTCGGAATCGGGAGCCGGCATCTCGGCCTCGGCCTCGGCCTGCAGAATCCACTGTTCGGCGATGTGGGCGTGGGCGATCAGGCACTGCACGATCATGCCGACCTGGTCCGGACCGCCCGCATCCCACGACACGACCACCGTCCCCTCATTGCCCCGTATGTGGGCCTGACGAGCACAGCTGTACGCCGGGGTGCCCTCGATCCAGGTAGCGATCTCCGAACGCCCCACGACGTCGTGGCCATCCACGTGCAGCAGCGGGTCGGCCGAATAGAGGACGAGGGCTCCGGCACTGTCTCCCTGGGACACGCTCGTAGCCCAGGCACGGGCCACCTCGAGTGGATGGGTTGCCGGTTGGCGAAGCTCCGGGTGGACCTGCGAGTACGGTGCGGTCCCCTTGGTGTCGAAGCTCCGGGCACCGACCAGCGTCCCGAAGTTGTGCTGGCGCTTCGACACCCGGGTTCCCTCACGCAGTCGAACATCGACGGCCCTCTCGCCATCAGGCTCGCTGCGGATGTCGAAGTGCACCCGTGCCCCCGCTCGACGTGCCGTCGATTCGATGTCGCCGGCACGAGCCGAGAACAGCCGTGCGCCCCGGGCAATCTCCGCCTCACCGCTCCGCGGGTCGAACCACTTGATCAGCCCGTCAGGCATGGCCACTCTCCTTGATTGCGATCCATCCACTCACCAGCGATCCATTGCACCGATGTGTCCCAATCCATCGAGATCGGACGCATCGCAGAACTCGATCTGTACGTGATGCGTGAACGCCTCGGTGACCGCAGCGTCGACGACGTTCTCGACGACGGTCGTGGCCGACCCGCACCTCGTGCAGGGAACTCCATCGGGCGTCAGCTGGCCACAGTCCGGGCATCGGCCCCCAGGAGAGCCGTAACCGTCCTCTACCACCAGTGTCCCGACCCGACCGGTCCCCAGAGCCTCGAGGGCGGGCCCGAGCCCTGTGACTGCAGCCGCGCCTTCGGCCGCACGCTCGCAGAGACCAGCGACGAGCTCTCGTTGACGTTGCACCTTGGCGGCTCGGACAACCTCGTTCGCGGCGCGTGCACACTCCGTCCGTTCGGTGGCCACAGGGAGCCGGAGCTTCCCTCTGACCAGCGCCACTGCCTGTTCCGGCAAGTAGCCTTCGAGGCGGGACACCGAATCCTCCGGGCCGAAGAGCACCACACTGGTGGCCGGCCGTGTCGCCAGCTCGGTGGCCACCGCGCTCGCAACATGCCGGTAGTGCTTACGAGCGAGTTCCTCGTGGCGCCGCTCGAAGCTTCCCACCTCGACGTCCGTGTCCACCTGACGTTCGATGGTGTCGATCGGCGCTTCTCGTTCCTCGATCTCACCGCTCTCGATACGGAGCATGCGGCAACGCTGTCGGTCGACCGCCACGGCCAGGACCTGCTCAACGGCGTACAGGACTGCGCAGAGCTGAGCCACGTCGGGTCCCGGTCCGACCACGACCTGGTCACGCACGGACGTCGGGAGGGCGAACACCTCGAAGAGGCCCAACGCCTCGCACGAGAACGCCGCCACGCCACGGGTCGTACCCCGGTCCAGTTCACGCTCCAACCATCCGGCGATGCGAGCGAGGTCCGCCTCGATGGCATCGGCGGAGCCACTGCTCTCCGCCACGGTGCTACCGCGGGCGAGACGGAAGAGGCGCTCGACGTGCGGCGCATAGTCCGAAGGCCGGGGATACCGGCTCCCATCGACATCGAGATAGAAGCTGGTCACCACCGGGCTGATCCACCGTTGGACAAGCTCTCTGACTGCTGACTCCGTGAGCACAGTTAGATGGTGCAGGACTTCCTTCCGGCACACTAGGGGCTTCTGTCACTGAATCGGGGATCCTGACCGCCCTGCCGACCTGGGCATCCCCTCTTCAACGGCAGTCACCCACAGTGGGAAGATCCAGGCGCAGCGTGGGAAGCGCCCCGGTCAGCCTGCCGGTTCTCCAAGGTCGAGAAGGTCCGGTCGGAGGCCCCACGGGGCTTCGACACGGCCCAGTGCCTGGATTCAGGCCTTCTTGTGGAGAGGAACCAGCGACGTGAGCATGAGCGTGCCGTCCTGCGTATAGGTCGACGTACCGAACGTCGTCTCGGTGGTGACCCGGAGATGCTGCTCGAGTTTGACCGGGAGCCCGGTTCGAGCATCCATCCATACGTCTGCGCGCTCAGTGCCGCGCTGGGCGCCGGAGTCGGTCCGGCTGCGGTGGAAGTGGACCACCCGGACCTGGGCCCCACCCACTGACAGACGGGTGGTGCCGATCAACGTGTAGGGCCCGGTACTGACGGTCGTGCCCTTGACCGAGGTGTTGGTTCCGCCACAGTGCGAATTCCAGGTCTGGCCCGTCGCTCCGCTTCCCGGCAGGGCCATCGATCCGGCCTTGCAGGTGAACGTCGTGACATTGGTGACGTCGAACGGACCGACCGGCCACAGCTGCCACGACCGGCCTCCGACCTCCCACAGGTCGGCCCCGTGCTGGCAGTAGTGCCACGTCTGCCAGTGGTGCGTGCTGTAGTCGATGCGGAAGACCCAGCAGCCGGGGTCGGTGAGGGTGACGGTGCCCGGGATGGTCGGTCCCTCGGATTGGGAGAGTGGTGGCAGCGAGAGGTGCTCGGTGCCCGCACCGGAGTAGGCGTACACGCCGGGTTCCGGACGGCCGGCCGTCGGCGCCCCGTTGCCGCCGGAGCCCGACCGGGCCTCTGCCTCTCGAAGCGTCACCTGCCGGGCGTGGCTCGTGGTCAACCACACGGTCGTCACCCCTATGCCGATGAGCACGATCAGGCCGCCGACCACCCACGGCCAGCGGCGCCGGGTCGACCTGCCGGACGGTGACGACGTGGTCATGCGGGTGCCGGCGTGGCGAGGAACGCCCGCTCGCCGTCACGGGACCGGCCATGGGTCTCCGACGCCCCTGCGTGCCACGGCGGTCGACACGTGATGCTCGAACGCACGCCGGAGGGATGGGCACGATCGCCACGAGTCCGGCCGGTGGCCGATGTCGAACCCCGGACCGTCACCTGGTCAGGTTCCTTCGAGGATGGCCTGCTCGGCCATGGTGAACACCCGGGAACGGATGATGAAATGCCGGTCCACCCCGGCGGCGAGGGAGAAGCCCTCCGGCTCCCCGATGCCCACATCCAAGATGAGCTGGGTGTGCCTCCAGACCTTGAACTGCCGGCCGTCGATGTAGAAGGGGCAGCCGCCGACCTCTCCCAGCCGCACATCATGGCTCCCGATGACGAACTCCCCATCGGCGAAGCACATCGGCATGCTGCCGTCACAACACCCACCGGACTGGAAGAACATGATCGGCCCCCGCTCGGCGATGACATGATCGATCGCCTCGAGGGCCGACGGGGTGGCGACGACCCGGGCCACCCCGCTCCGCTCGTCCACCGTTGCGTCACCGACGCCCGGATCCCCGGTTGTCACTGGTCCGATTCCCTAGAAGAACCCAAGGGGCTTGGTGCTGTAGCTCACCAAGAGGTTCTTGGTCTGGGAGTAGTGCTCCAACATCATCTGGTGGTTCTCCCGACCGACTCCTGAGATCTTGTAGCCACCGAAGGCAGCCCCGGCCGGGTAGAGGTGATAGCAGTTGGTCCACACCCGGCCGGCCTTGATGGCACGACCCATTCGGTAGGCCAGGTTGCCGTTTCGGGTCCAGACGCCTGCTCCGAGGCCGTAGAGGGTGTCGTTGGCGATCTTCAAGGCGTCCGCCTCGTCGGTGAAGGTGGTCACCGCCAGTACGGGGCCGAAGATCTCCTCCTGGAACACCCGCATGTCGTTGTGGCCCTTGAGCACCGTCGGCTCGTAGTAGTAGCCGTCGCTCAGATCTCCGTCCAGACCGGTCCGTTCGCCGCCGATCAGCACTTCAGCACCCTCCTGGCGACCGATGTCGACATAGCCGGCGATCTTCTCCAACTGCTGAGCCGAGTTCTGGGCTCCGAGCATCGTGGTCGGGTCGAGGGGGTTGCCCTGGGTGATCCTGCCGATACGGTCCAGGCAGCGCTCCATGAACCTGTCGTAGATCGACTCCTGGATGAGCGCCCGCGACGGGCAGGTGCATACCTCACCCTTGTTGAACGCGTACAGCACCAGGCCCTCGATGGCCTTGTCCAGGAACTCGTCGTCCTCATCCATGACGTCGGCAAAGAAGATGTTGGGCGACTTGCCTCCGAGCTCCACCGTGGAGGGGATGAGGTTCTCCGCCGCATACTGCATGATCAGCCGCCCGGTGGTGGTCTCGCCGGTGAATCCGATCTTGGCGATGCGGGGGCTGGAGGCCAGCGCCTTCCCGATCTCACCACCCGGCCCGGTCACGATGTTGATCACGCCTGGAGGGACGATGTCCTGGATCACCTCGGCCAACTTGAGGATGGACCACGGGGTGGGCGACGCCGGCTTGACCACCGTGCAGTTCCCGGCGGCGAGGGCCGGAGCGATCTTCCACGCGGCCATGAGCAGGGGGAAGTTGAACGGGATGATCTGGCCGACCACGCCGAGGGGCTCGTGGAAGTGATAGGCGACGGTGTCCTTGTCGATCTCGGAGGAACGGCCCTCGAGGGACCGTGTCGCACCGGCGAAGTACCGGAAGTGGTCGACGGCCAAGGGGATGTCGGCCGCCAATGTCTCCCGCACCGGCTTGCCGTTCTCCCAGCTCTCGGCCACAGCCAGCATGGTCAGGTTGGCCTCGATGGCATCGGCGATGGCATTGAGCACGGCAGCCCGCTCGGCCAGTGAACTCTCACCCCACGCATCCTCGGCTGCGTGGGCGGCGTCGAGGGCCAGTTCCACGTCCTCCGGCGTCGACCTGGCCACCTCGGTGAAGGCGTGGCCGGTCACGGGACTGATGTTGTGCATGTACTGGCCTTTGGCCGGGGCCACCCAGTGCCCGCCGATGAAGTTCTCGTACCGGGGCTTCACGTCCACCACGCTGCCGGGCTGACCCGGGGCGACATAGACCCCCTCGGATGTGGTTCCTGCGCTGGTGACTTCGTCGATGACGGCCATGGTCGGCTCCTAACACGGGTTTGGGTTCCAGGTTCGGCGCTCTCGCACAACCGGAGCGCGCCACTCCCTGGTTCCAGGGTACGAATGGAGCCTGCACCCGGGTAGGGCCGATGGTCCCTCCGTGGGTGACGAGCTGCCCGCCCCGGAATCCGAACGTCGGAACCAGCACAGCGTCAACGCCCGGCAATGGGTCATTCGGCCCTGGTCCGCCAGTTCTGAAGTCCGTAGCCTCGGGCGTGGAGACCAGAGCGCCCGACGGCAGGCGGAGGCCGGTCCCGCGAGACGCAACGCGCTGCTCGCACCACCCACTGCAGGAGGTCCGTCATGAAGGCACTGGTCTACAAGGGTCCTGGCCAGAAGGGCTGGGAAGAGGTACCGAACCCGACGATCCAACAGTCGACCGATGTGATCGTGCAGATGGTGGCGACCACCATCTGTGGGACGGACCTCCACATTCTCAAGGGCGATGTCCCCGAGGTCCAGGTCGGCCGGGTGCTCGGCCACGAGGGAATCGGCGTGGTCACCGAGATCGGCGCCGGGGTCACGCGGCTGGCCGTCGGTGACCGCGTCATTCTCGCCTGCGTGAGTTCCTGCGGTCGCTGCTCGTACTGTCGCAAGGGGATCTACAGCCACTGCCTCGACCCCGAGGGCATGGCGGGTATCGGGTGGATCTTCGGCTACATGATCGACGGGACGCAGGCCGAGTACGTTCGGGTCCCGTTCGCGGAGAACTCGGTCTACCCGGTCCCCGAAGGCATGACGGATGCCGAAGGCATCCTGCTATCCGACATCCTGCCGACCGGATTCGAGATCGGCGTGCAGTACGGGCGGGTGAACCCGGGTGACGTCGTGGCCGTGATCGGGTCTGGACCGGTTGGGCTCTCGGCAGTCATGACGGCGCGCCTCTATGGCCCGTCGAAGGTCATCGCCATCGATCTGGACAACGCCCGACTGGCACGGGCCAAGGACTTCGGCGCGACGGACACGGTCAACTCGGGGGACCCGAACTGGAGGGACCAGGTACTCGCGCTGACAGACGGACTGGGTGTCGACGTCGCCATCGAGGCGGTGGGGGTCCCCGAGACCTTCACCATGGCCACGGTCCTCGTTCGGCCGGGGGGCAATGTCGCCAACATCGGCGTGCACGGAAAGTCGGTCGATCTGGCCCTCAACGAGCTCTGGATCAAGAACATCGACATCTCGATGGGTCTGGTGAACACGAACACCCTCGGGATGCTGTTGAAGCTCGTGGCCGAGCACAAACTGCCTGCTGACAAGTTCGTCACACACGAGTTCTCGTTCGACCAGATGCTGGAGGCGTACGACGTCTTCTCCAACGCTGCCGACCACGGGGCGCTCAAGGTCCTCATCCACTAGGTACAGGCGGGACGCACAGGGGACAGATCGACGACCTGCTCGTCCGAGGATTTCTCGGTGATCCCGACCGCCGTCACGCCACCCCGAACCGATCAGCGTCTCTGGTTCTCGAAGCTCGCAAGCGCGGCTGGTGACCCGGACGAGACGCCATCCACGGTGCCGGTCCTGTGGAGACGAAAGACAAAGCGAGGAGCATCGCCAGCCTCCAGAATCTCCAGCACCCGGAGCACCCGCTCGAATTGGCACGCCTGAGCCATACCCACCGCATTCCGACCACCGACTGGAGCACCCATGGCTCCCCCCTTCGTCGGCCCCTCGTCCTTACTGGAATGGTGAGCCCGCGACCGCTCAAGCTCAAGGGTCGAAGGTCCCTTCCGCACACTCCTCGACCATCTGCACCATCGAATCCGCGGCGACAGCGCCCCAGCCAGGGTGCATAGTTGACGCGTGAAGCCAATCGACAGCGGCGAGGACATCCCGGTGGGATCCGCCCGCGACGTGGCCTTCCTCCATTCGGTGAGACCGGTCCTGGAGCGCTTCGCGTCCTACTTCCGGCCCGAGGTGAGGGGGTTCGACCGGCTTCCGGAACGGGGTCCGTTCCTCGTGGTGGGCAACCATTCCGGGGGTCAGATGCCCCCGGACCTCCCGGTGCTCCTGACCGCGTGGTGGCGCCAGCGAGGTGAGGAGGAGCCGGTCTACGCGCTGTTCCACGCCTTCATGCTCGGGCTCCCCGGCGTTGGCCCCGTGATGGCGAGAGCCGGTGCTGTGGACGCCACCCCGGCTGCGGCCGAGGCGATCCTCCGCGGGGGAGGGATCCTGATCGACTACCCCGGAGGCGACTGGGAGGTCTTTCGGCCATGGTGGGAGCGGAATCACATCGATTTCGGCGGGCGGCTCGGTGTCGTCCGTCTCGCACTGCGAACGCAGGTACCGGTGGTTCCGGCTGTCTCGGTGGGTGCCCATGAGACGGTCATCGTGCTTGCCCGAGGGGTGCGGCTGGCGAAGCGTCTCGGCCTCGACCGGATGTTCCGGATCAAAGTCATGCCTCTGGTGGTGGGACCCCCGTTCGGTGTCGTTCCGGGGGGGATCCCCACATGGCCGCTTCCAGCCAAGATCACGGTCGAGCTGTGCGAGCCGATTGACTGGTCATCCCGGTTCGGCCCCGAGGCGGCCGACGACGACGTCATCGTCCGAGCCTGCTACGAGGAACTGACGAGCACCATGCAGTCGACACTCGACCGGCTCGCTGGCGAACGCCGGTTCCCCATCCTCGGTTAGCTTCCGGCCGGCCGGTGTGCGGCGGCGGCGACCAGGTTCCGGGCTGATCCCAGGCGTCGGAGACCGCGGGTGGTCGGGAGCGCCCTCGGCTCGGGCCCGTCCGATGCCGGATGCCGCCTTCTCAAGAAGCCTGACGTGCCGCCTCCACGGAGGCCTTCATGAGCCGGAAGCTGCGCTTGTCCCCTGTCGTGCCGATCTCCATCTGGTTCATCACGTAGCCCATCGCCAGCTCCAGGTCGGGGTCGGCCCAGCCGACGGAGCCACCCATCCCGAAGTGTCCGAACGAGCGGGGGCCGCCGAGCCCGGCCGAGCCCAGGACCCCACGATTGAGCATGAAACCCAGGCCCCACTGGATGTCCAGCCCCATGAGGACGACGTCGGGTCCCTCGGTCTGTTGGACCAGAGCCCGGTCGAGCTGTTCCGGGGTCAGGATGCGGAACCTCCCCCCCGACGGGGTCACCACGTCGCTCACGCATGCGGCGTACAGGCAGGCGAGCGATCGGGCATCGCAGACTCCGTTTGCCGCTGGGATCTCCGCGGCGCGCAGTCGGGGGTCGTCCCACACGCCCGGATCGGACAGGGCCCCACCCGGCGCCGCCAAGGCGTTGAAGAGCGACCCGCCCGGAGCCAGGTAGGTGGCGGCCTGCTGGGCCAGATCGGTGCCGTCCGACCCGGTGCCGGTCCCACCGAGCGCTTCGAGCGACTGCAGGGTGCGTCCCGACTCCAGTGATTCGAGAAACGAGACGAGGCGCGCCACTCGGGGCTCCTCGGATGCCGGCAGGCCCACGAAGAAGTCCGCGCCGAGCGGCCCGGCGATCTCTTCGCGCAGATAGGTCCCGAGGCTACGGCCACTGGCCCGGCGCACCACTTCGCCGACCAACCAGCCGAATGTCGTGGCGTGATAGCCGTGGGCGGTCCCCGGGGGCCACGAGGGCGCCTGGGCCTCGAGTGCCCCGATCACCGGATCCCAGGCCAGTGCCTCCTGATAGGAGAGGGGGCCGTCGGTCCAGGCAAGTCCGGCCCGGTGGGAAAGCAGGTCGGCCACAGTGACGTGCTCCTTCCCCGCCTGCGCAAACTCGGGCCAGTAGGTCGCCACGGGTGCCTCCACGTCGATGGCCCCTTCCTGAACCAGCCTGTTCGCGCACATGGCGGTGATCCCCTTGGTGGTCGAATAGACCAGGACGAGAGCGTCCTCGTCCCACATCCGCCCCGTCTTCGTGTCGGCCACACCACCCCACAGGTCGACCACCTTCTCCCCCCGGTGATAGGCGCCGAAGGCGGCACCCGCCTCCAGCCCATCGTCGAAGTTGGCCGTGAATGCCTCACGCACTGCTTCGAAACCGGGTGCCACCCAACCGCTGATCGTCGTCATGCCGGCCATCTTCGCCCACCGTGGCGTGGAATGCGGCCACTGGTCCTCATGCCCTCAGCTCCGGAAGTCCGCTCCCGGGCATCCCCTCAGGCCTCACGCTCGTGGACACTCGCCACTTCGGCGATCCCCCTCGCCCAGGGATAGTCGGGCTTGCCACTGGGTGAGCGACGGACCTCGTCGACAACGATGAACTCCCTGGGCACCTTGTACGCACTTATCCGGTCTCGGGCGTGCCGTGCCAGCAGATCTGCATCGATGCGGTGCTGCGGCCTCGGCTGAACGACTGCGGCCACCCGTTCACCGAAGTGGCTGTCGGGAATGCCGACCACGATGGCGTCGGCCACGTCGGGATGGCTCTTCAACGCCGCTTCCACCTCGTCGGGAAAGACCTTCTCCCCACCGGTGTTGATGCACAGAGACCCACGACCGAGCACGGTGATCACTCCGTCAGCCTCCACCGTGGCCAGATCGCCCGGGAGTGCCCATCGCCGACCTCCACTCTCGACGAAGGTCCCCGCCGAGGTTGCCGGATCGCCGAGATAGCCGAGGGGGACATGGCCGCTCCGGCCCAGATGACCGATGGAGCCGGAGCCGGGAGCCACCGGTCTCAGTTCGTCGTCGAACACCTGGGTCTGAGCATCCACCCGCAACCGCAGCGGGCCGTACGGATCACCGGGAGCCTGCTCCCCACCGACCTGACCGGTCTCCGAGGAGCCGAAGCGGTCGGCAACCATTCGCCCGGGCAGCAGGTCCGCCAGCGTCGCCTTCGTCGATGGGGAGAGGACCGCTCCACCGGACCCCACGGCCATCAGCGACGACAGGTCGTGGTGATCGGGATCGGAGGCGAGAGCATCGAGGAGGGGGCGGGCCATGGCGTCGCCCACCACCACCAGCACATTGACCCCCTCGACGTCCACCAGGCGCCACACCTCGGCGGCGTCGAAGGCGCCTCGGTCGAGGGTCACCACCTTCCCACCGCCGAACAGGGTGGAGAACGCCAGCCAGTGTCCGGCTGCGTGCATGAACGGGGGAATGGCCAGGGCGGTGATGCCCGGGCGCAGGACTCGGGTGGCCAGTTCTTCGGGCGACGCGACATGGTCTCCGAGCGACAGGGGGTCACCGCCACCCATGGCGGCGAAGAAGATGTCCTCGTGGCGCCAGAGCACACCTTTCGGCTTTCCGGTGGTGCCTCCCGTGTAGACGCAGTAGCGATCGTCGGCGCCGCGCGGGAGGAATCCCCGCTCGGCCGGCTGAGCGGCAAGGGCCGCCTCGTAGTCGTCGGCCGCGCCGGAGGGATCCCACCCGTCGGCCACCTCGAGCACGGCCCGCCATCCGTGCACTGCCCCCAGGGCGGCGGACACAGCCGGCCCGAACTGCCGGTGGAAGACGATGCCGACCAGGGCGGCATCCTTGTACAGGTACTCCAGCTCCCCGGCCACATACCGGTAGTTCACGTTGACCGGGACCGCCCGGATCTTGAAGCACGCCAGCATGCTCTCGAGGTACTCCGTGCCGTTGGTCAATTGGACGCCCACCCGGTCGCCAGGACCGATGCCCATGCTCTCGAGGTGGTGGGCCAGGCGGTTGGCGCGCTGGTCGAGCTGGGCGTAGCTCAGCCGGCGTGCCCCCGACACCAGCGCAGTCTGCTCCGGCACCGCGTCGACGACACTCTCGAACAGATCAGCAAGGTTGAATTCCATAGCCGTCCCCCACGCGCCAAAGGGTCTTCCGGCCCTGCCCCCGACCCTAACCCCCGCCGTAGGATTCGCGAGAGCGGGCTTGCCGTCGAGGCAATGGGCGTTCGTACTGGGGGAAGGGGACCGATGGGGGAGGTCGAAAGAGACACTTCGGGCGACGACCCGCTTCCCGGTCCTGATCGGACAGGGCCTGATCCGGCCGCACCGGTCGGTTCGACGTCACCGCTGGGCCATATCGCCGGGTCGTTCCGAGCCGTCACCCGGTTCCTCCACCGCCGTTCGTTGGTTCGGGCCACCCGTGCCATCCCGCGTACCCTCCACTTCGTCGGATCCGCGTTGGTCCGCGGGGAGGTCTCTGACGAACTGCCCGCTCCCCACCTCTCCGTCGGCCTCGCCGCCCAGGTGGCCATGGACGAGACCCTCCTGGCCGTTGCCCTGACACCCCGTCGGTTCCCGCTCCCCGGGGACTATCTGAGGGTGGCGGCCGAACTCGCCCAAGCCGACGCTCTGTACACGCGCCACGGATGGATCGAGGACCCTCTCTCGTACCATCGAGCGCCGCCGCCTCTCACCGATCATGACGTGACCCGGAGCCGGGGGTGGGCTACGGGGGTCGGCTACGACCGGCTGAGCTGGGACAGCGAGTTCGCTCCCCATCCGGACGAGCCAGGCAGCGATCGATGGATGGCGTTCGAGCCCAACCGGACCGCCTCCGCCGTCGTCCTTCGCCACGCCGGGGACCCCCGACCCTGGGTGATTGCCGTGCACGGATTCTGCATGGGCTTCCCGTTCATGGACTTCCAGGGGCTTCAGACGGCCCGGATCCATCGCGAGCTGGGACTGAACGTGGCACTGCCGGTCTTGCCGTTGCACGGGCCGCGCCGGGTGACCCTGATCAGCGGTGAGCCACTGCTCTCCTTCGAGATGATGAACACGGTGCACGGCCTGACCCAGGCCGTGTGGGACATCCGGCGACTGATCCACTGGGTGCGCGAGCAAGGGGCGACGTCGATCAGTCTCTACGGCGTCTCACTGGGCGCCTACACGGTCTCCCTCCTCGCCGGAATCGAGGAGGGCATCGACGCGGTGGTGGCCGGCGTCCCGGTCTCGGACTTCCCCGGACTCTTCCACCGGCACAGCCCTCACCACATCCAGGCCCGGTCGATCGAACACAGGATCATGGGGGGTGCGGCCGAGAACGTCTTTCGGGTGGTCTCCCCCCTGCGGTTCGAGCCGAAGGTGCCCCACGCACGGCGGTACATCTTCGCGGGCTACGGCGACCGCCTGGCGACTCCCGATCAAGCGCAGCGCCTCTGGGAGCACTGGGACAAGCCTCGAATCTCGTGGTACGCCGGCAACCATGTCGGCTACCTCTGGTCAAAACGGGTTTCCGACTTCCTGGTGGAGTCCCTCCGCGAGGCCACGACGACCGGTACCGACCACCCAGCCGAGGGATGACCCGTGGAGCCGATGACGGGGCTGGACGCCAAATTCCTCTACTCGGAGACGCCGACAGCCCACATGCACACGATCAAGGTGGCGGTGGCCAACGTGTCGGCGGTCGAAGGTGGGTTCTCCTACGACACGCTGACCGAGGTGCTCGGCCAGCTGCTCGTCCGACTTCCGCCATTCCGCCGGCGAATCGTTGCGGTGCCCTGGGGACTGGGCCACCCGGTCTGGCTGGAGGATCCGGAGTTCGATCTGAGGCGCCACGTCCGTCGGCTTGCGCTCGATGGTCCAGGCACCGATCACCAACTCGCCGCCGCCATCGCCGTCTTCGCCAGTACCCCACTGCCACGCGACAGGCCACTGTGGGAACTGCTGGTGATCGAGGGTGTGGCCGGCGGACGGATCGCCGTGGTGGTGAAGATCCACCACGCGGTAGCCGACGGTTCGGCCGCGGTCGCTCTCCTCCGGAATGCGGTGCAAGCCGCCACCGTCGAGCCGTCCCCCGAGCCGATCGACGATCCGTGGCATCCGGACGAATTCCCGACAGATCGCCACCTGCTCACCATGGCCGGTCGCGAGCAGGTGGCCCGCTGGAAGGGACTACCCCGTCTGGTTCGCCAGTCGGTGACTCAGACTCGTGCCTCCGAGCTCCTACGCCGGAGCTTCGTTCCGAAGCCGCCCCTGCCGCTCCATCACATCCCGAAGACGTCGTTCAACGTCTCGATCACGGCCGAGCGGACCTATGCCATGACCGAATTGCCGCTCGAGGACCTCAGGGGCATCCGTCGTAGCGCCGGCGCCACGCTCAACGACGTCTATCTGGCCGTCTGCGGGGGGGCCCTACGTCGCTATCTCCTCGATCGAGGGGAGCTGCCCGATCGCCCACTGCTGGCCAGTGTCCCGGTGTCCACCGATCCGGACGTGGCCCGCATGTCGGGGAATCGGGTCGACAACCTCTACGTCTCGATCGGCACCGACGTCGCCGACCCGGTCCAGCGTCTCGCGCTGATCCACGCCGGGTCGAAGGCGGCCAAGGAGGTGCGGGGACTGCTCGGTCACGACCTCCTGGCACAGCGGGCCGACATCGTCCCTCCCCAGATCTACAACTCCGTCGTGAGGGTCTGGAGCCGCTCCCACATCGCCGACCGACTGCATCCGCCACTCAATGTGGTGTTGTCCAATGTGGCCGGGCCCCACGATCGGATCTCTTTCGGCCCCATCGAGCTCGAAGCCCTGTACTCGGTGGGACCGATTCTCGAAGGCATCGGCCTGAACATCACGGCGTGGAGCTACGCGGGCGCTCTGGGCGTCTCGGTGCTCGCCTGTCCGGCGAGCGTCCCCGACCCGTGGCTGATCATCGACGCCCTCCACGACTCTCTGGACGAGCTCCGGACCGCGGTCGGTCAGGACGCCCCGTTCGGTCGGTGATGAGGCCCACGCCGGCCAAGACGACCGAAGCCCGATCGATGCCCGGCTCGAACTGGCGAGTCGATGTCACGATTGCATGCACACTTGTCACGTGCGCCTCTTCGTCGCAGTGGACCTTCCCGACCAGATCGCGGAGGTCCTGCGGTCACTGCCAACGCCGGCCCGGAGGGGTCTTCGGTGGACGACGCCGGCCACGTGGCACGTCACCCTCCG